>CALPJR020000043.1 GCA_943323935.2 Bifidobacterium breve | reverse complement strand
GCGATCATCCATTTGATAACGCTTGGCTGCAATATATGCTGTGCCTGCATTAAAATGAGAAGCCTCAATAATACTCACACGCGTATTCTTAGGCATATCTTTTGGTGTAATATTATCCCAATTTTTACCCCCGTCTTTAGTAATATGAATGAGTCCATCATCCGATCCAGCCCAAATAATATTCACATCTTGATAAGAAGGTGCTAATGCAAATACTGTCCCGTAAATTTCTGGGCCATTCATGTCTCTTGTAATCACACCACCACTTACGCCTAATGTAGTTGAATCATTATAAGTCAAGTCTGGACTAATTTTTTCCCAACTCTGCCCTTCGTTCGTTGTTTTCCAAACATGCTGAGAACAAGTAAATAATACATTAGGATCTACAGGTGAAAAAACGATAGGATAAGTCCACTGCCATCTCTCAGGTAAGGTCTTTGCTTCTTCTCCAGAAAAGAATCTTGGATACACTTGCACATCCCTTACTTGACCAGTCATTCTATTAATACGAGTCAATAAAGCACCTTGACTACCTGCATAAAATATATCTGGATTTTTTGGATCCTGCGCAATATATCCACTCTCTCCACCGCCCACTTCATAAGCAAAGCCTATTCCTGGTTTTGTTGAATTGCCTCTTGCTGCTCTATGTCTGTAATCTTCACTAGGCAAAGCAATCGTGCTATTATCTTGTTGTGCACCAGCTACTTGATAAGGAAAATCTTTCGTGACTGTGATATGGTATAATTGTGCAGTTGGAAAGTCTTCATCCGTCCATGTTAAGCCGCCATTCACAGAAACAGCTCCACCACCATCATTGGCTGTGGCTAAACGCGCTGGATCTTTAGGGTCAATCCATAAATCATGGTTGTCTCCGTGTGGTACCTTTATTTCTGTTTTAAATGTGACCCCACCATCGGTTGATTTATAAAAATTTACATTCAAACCATACACCGTGTTTTTATCTTTTGGATCGGCCACTATGCGAGAATAATAAAATGCACGTTGACGTAATTTTCTTTCATTGTTCACTAATTTCCAATTCGCGCCGCCATCATCGGAACGATATAATCCACCCTCTGGTGATTCCACAATGGCCCAAACACGATTCCCGTCTGCTGGAGAGACTGCTACGCCTACTTTACCAACCACTGCTGGCATACCAGGGTTTTTAGAAATAACTTTCCAGCTTGCCCCACCGTCTATCGATTTGTATAAAGCAGATGTGCCAGTATCGGCCCACATTTTATATGGTGTTCTATATACCTCCCAAATACTTGCATAAATAATTTCTGGATTTTGTGGATCAATCGCTAAATCTTCTGCGCCTGCTTTATCATTCACATATAAAACCTTATTCCAAGTTTTACCGCCATCTGTTGTTTTAAAAACACCACGCTCCTCATTCGGACCAAAAGCATGACCCAATGCTGATACATAAACGATATCTGGATTGGTCGGATGGATTCTTACCCTTGAAATTGATTGTGTATTTTTTAATCCAATATTTTTCCAAGTCTTTCCTGCATCGGTGGATTTATACACCCCATCCCCTTGCATGATATTGCCTCTAAAGGCAGTTTCCCCCGTACCTATATAAACAATATCTGGATTGGATTCAGCTACAGCAACTGCACCCACACTTGAACTTGTAATTTGACCATCGGTTACAGGTTTCCAATTCAAACCTCCGTCTGTGGTTTTCCATAAACCACCACCCACTGCTCCAAAATAATATTCTAATTTATTTTTACTACTTCCTGCAACGCCCAAGGACCTTCCTCCTCTGTTTGGCCCGATATTTCTCCAGTTCATTCCTTTTAAAGTAGAATCGCTGGTTTGAGCTTGGCTATAATGTATAGCAAAAGAAGCAATTAATAGAAAAGTAAAACGCGTTAAATTTTTCATAGCATGGTATTATGAGTGTCCTGTAATTTACAATAAATTTCAAATAATAAGACCCTTATTATATAGGCGTTATGGGTTAAAAATCAATCTTGTAGCCCACTACGGGAATTAAAGCAAGTAGGTAATTGTATTTAATGCCCCCAATTCCTGCATCATAGTATTGCCTAACCGGGTTTTTTCGATTGGTAAGGTTTTGCACGCCTGCAATAAAACTACCTGTCCTATTTTTGTACTGTGTTTTCCATTGAGTTTGTAAGTCAATTCTAAAAATATCGGGCAGCCTTTCTTCATAAATACGCGTATTATCAAGTACCGTCGTTTTCCTTAATATTGATTGCTGTAGATTGATGGGTGTTACGCGAACACCTCCATGATTTGTAATTTTTAAATCCAATGCAATTGTAGATGTCTTTTTTGTATGCAGGTTCCATTCTTTCCCCATTGTAACAGATAAAATACTATTTGAATTGAATCTGGTATTTCTCCAAATCAAATCGGAGGCTTGATATTTAGATTGATACAAGCTTAAAGTACTTAAAAAATAAAATTGATCATTCCAAAATCGTTCAAGGGTCATTTCAAGTCCATAATTTTTCCCCCTGCCTTTGTTACTTAAAGCAGCAATGACATAGTTATCCTCTTGATTGATTAAGCTAAAACTAGTTTTAGTGGATGCAGAAACTGGAATAGCATACAATGATTGATAATAAGCCTCTATTTTAAAATTCCAATTTTGTTTAAATTGTATATTATAGCCAACTACAAAATGCTGCGCTTTGCTAAAATCTAGATTTCTATTGGGTTGGATGGAATCGAGGCCCACTCTTATTCTTGCAAAATAATTACCCAATGGTTGTGTTTGTGAATGTAATCCGTAACCGGCAGAAAAAAATTGTGTTCTTCCTGTTTGAATACGAATACCCATTCTTGGTTCTATTGCAGCAGTTCGGTTGAGTGCAAAATATTGACCATGCAATCCAACAAGGAATCTTATTTTATTAGATGGATCTAGTTTCCATTGTAAAAAATATTGACTCAATCTAGTGTCTCCTTCTTCCTTCACTTTGTCTTTAAGTACATTGCTTACTGCTTCTCTTTGATTTAAAAAAAAGTTTCTCCCATTTGTATTGAACCCAACTTTGATTAGATTTTTTTTGTTTATTTTATGAGTAGCAACAATTGATAAAATAGCATTTGCCTCCTGAAATTGATTATCTCTAGTCACTATTAATGGGCCATTGATTTTATTATAGTAATTATC
The DNA here is from genome assembly GCA_943323935.2 of Bifidobacterium breve. Next base: position 3,762 of record CALPJR020000043.1, on the reverse strand, counting down.
TTCCTCTCTATAATTTGTTCCGTTAAAACTATAAATTGTTTTAAGGGATGTTTTATTGCCAATATTTAAATTATGAATCAGCCCCGTGGATCCTGTATTGCTTAGATCGAGGGAGCCCGATCTTGTAGATGCATTTTGTAAGAAATTTAAAGAATCATTGAGTGCAATTCTATTTTGACTACTTAATCCACCAAAACCAAAAATCGAGAAAGTGCCGATACTTTTTGTAGGTAGATTGATATGGTAAGAAAGATCTTGAAACCTTGTGCTAGCATCACTAATTTTGAATCCTAGCTGTTCCATTAAAGTCAAAAATCCGTATCGGTAATTAATCAAGTAAGAACTCTTACTTCCCTTTTTGAAATACCCTTCTGTGGTTAGGTCAACACCAATCGTACTCGCAGAAAAACTAAACTCTCTTTTGTTGTTATTGCCTTTACGTAAATAAATATCAAATACGCCAGATAAGGCATTCCCAAATTCAGCAGGAAATGCGCCAGTCAAAAAATCTGAATTGGCTAATAATTGAGCACTTAAAATAGAAATCCCTCCTCCCGAAGTCCCTACTCTTGCAAAGTGATTGGGATTAGAGATTTCAACGCCTTCCATTCTCCACAACAATCCATTGGGTGCATTGCCCCGAATACTTAGCGCATTAATATCCCCAGTATTAGACACCCCAGGAAAGGATGTGGCAATTCTTGAAGGATCATTTAATCCAGCCGCAAACCTTCTTGTTTCTTCAACACTAAACATTCTACCACTCACTAATGCAGCATCATTCAATGGTCTTGTTTTATTTTGACCACTCTGTACAACAACTTCCTTATTGTTATTGATATCTTCTTCCAACTCAACATTCAAATAAGTTTCTTTACCTGATTCAATGGCTATATTAGGAATAGTGATGGTCTTATATCCTATGTATAAAATTCTAATGCTGTATCTGCCAACTGGGATAAAATCAAACTTAAAAGCCCCATCCTTATTGGAAATTGTTTTTTTATTGATAGCACCAATAAGTTCAATTGTTGCCCCACTAAGGACCGTTTTAATGGATTTGTCAATGGTTGAGCCGCGTAATGTTTGTAAAGGCTTATCCTGAGCAGCCGCTTTATTAAAAAGCAAAAGAATTATTAAAAAATAATAAATTGTTTTCACAGGAATAAATATTGACTAAAAATTTTTGTAATAAGTTAATCAATATATTAAATATGATGGACTATTTGGTTCAATATCTACTATTTTTCTCAGTGATTGATTACTTCAACTTACTAACTTCATTTTGGACTTGACTTAATAAGTTATCTAAATATGCTCTATTTAGATACTTGCCATTTCTTAAAAACCCGAAAATTTGTTGTGTATTCTGTATACGATCTAAAGGATTCGCATTTAAAATAAGCAAATCTGCTTTTTTATTTTCAGCTACAGCTCCATATTCATTTTGCAAGCCAAAGAATGCTGGCCCATTGATCACAGAACAGCTAAGCGCTTCCTGTGGCGTCAAGCCATATTTTACCATGATTGCCAATTCCTCGTGCATGCCCAATCCAGGGTAATTATAGGAGTTTAAAAATCCAGCATCCGTACCAGCCAAAATGGTGACTCCGGCTTTGTATAACACAGGCAATAAATTAGCTGCAGCCTCAAAATTGGCATGCCTAAATTGAATTGCCTCTGCATTGTCATTGGCAGCTCTTTGTATTCTCCAGTCATAGGTTCTTTTGAATGCAGGGCCTAGGTATTTTAAATAATCGTCTTTTGAGAAATCATAAGTATCTAAATAGGTAGTCTTATAACTCCCATTAATGGTTGGCACTACTGCGGTGCCATTAGCTGCTAATTCTTTAAATTTTCCAATTGCTACTTCTTTGTTGTATGTATTCAAGTATAAAGCAGAAGCTTCTTTATTAGTGATTTTACCAGACGCCCTTAGCAGAGTGATGCTATCTTCTTTATCAGAAGCCGCTCTTTGCAAATAACCAATATGTTCAATAGCAGATAGGCCTGCATTGGCATATGTGGCCACTGTCATAGTTGCAGGGATATGCCCAGTTACCTTCCAACCTCTTTTTTTTGCAGCCACAATACTCTTCAAAAATAAATTTGGTTCTAAGGTATTGTCGGTGATTTTTACAAAATCCACTTTTAATTTCTGGAGTGAATCTAAAGCAATATTTAATTCCTGCTCGTTGCCAATTTCTAAGTCACCAGGCCAGATAGATTTAATGCCTTCTAATTTTGGGCCAGAAGTAAATATAGTTGGACCTTCTAATTTGTTTTCGGCAATAGCCTTTTTCCATGCAATCACTGAATCACTAATGTCACCTGCGCAATCTCGCACATGATTAATACCCATTGCGGTATATAGTGGCAGTAATAATTTATTTTCTCCAATTAAAGTATCGCCTCCAAAATGCACATGCATATCCCACAAGGAAGGCATGATGAATTTTCCTGTTCCATCAATGATCGATTTCGCTTTGTACTTTTTTTGAATTGTTACACTTTTACCTGTTGCCTTAATAAGGTCTTTAGAAATGACCACCGTTTGATTAGGCATGATCTTATTATTGGCCACATCAACAATATTGATGTTTGTAATGATAAGATCCGCTTGGATACTTTGCGATAAAGCACTTAATGAAGTAAATAAAACTCCAAGTATAAATATATATTTTTTCATAGACGAATTGCTTAAGGTTCCAATTTTAGCACTTTAAATAGAGCAAAATATGACCTTTATACACAATTTACTTTAAGCTATCCAAAATAGTATCGCTTTGTCTAAAAAATCTGATTTTTTAATAAGTCAACGATCATAACGACTTTAGTATTTCAAAATTATAAAAGCGCATGTGTTTGGATAAACTCTTTACAATAGAGTTTTATTGTATCTCTGACCTTTGAAAATTCAAGCATAATCTCATTTTCAGAACCAATGCATTTAGCAGGGTCTGTAAAATTATGATGAAATTTTTGTGCCCTACTTGGGAAATAGGGGCATCTTTCTTTCGCATTATCACATACCGTAATAATGTAATCAAATTCAATTGCATGATACTCTAATACATTATTTGAAGTATGATTAGAAATATCAATTCCATCTTCTAACATTGTCTTTATTGCCCTTGGATTTACACCATGCGTTTCCACACCAGCACTAAATACTTCCACTAAGTCCCCACCAAAAAAGTTCAAATAACCATGTGCAATTTGACTACGGCAGGAGTTGCCTGTGCACAATACTAATATTTTCTTTTTCATAAGATATAAAGTTTAACAACATCCAGCACCAGGTACACAAACCTTTTCAGTTAATGGTTTTTCGGCATATACAGTAATGCTAAAAATACCTGTTGATCCTACTTTAAATTGTTGAATATCATTGGCACTTAAATAGTTGATTAAAATATCATCAGGTATAATAATTGGTTTCTCTTTTTGAATTGTGATATTCGTAAAGCCATTTGCTTGAATGAGTTCAAGATAAACTTCTTTTTGAATAGCCCCTGCAACACAACCTGCATACATTTCGGCATCTTTTCTTAATCCTTCTGGTAAAGCACCAACTAAAACAACATCACTTATGCTAAAATGACCACCTGGCTTTAGCACTCTGTAAATATCTTTCATCACTGCATTCTTGTTTGGGACCAAATTCAAAACACAATTGCTTACAATCACATCTGCCGTATTAGATGTAATAGGCATATGCTCTATATCCCCTTGTCTGAACTCTACATTATTAAACCCTCT
>CALPJR020000042.1 GCA_943323935.2 Bifidobacterium breve | reverse complement strand
GCCTTTTTTTATTATCTTGTTGCTAAGATGAATCCTAAATTAGATCGCAAATTAAGTCTTTTACATGCAACTGCCATCAATATGATTGATATGGTAGGCATCGGTCCCTTTGTAGTATTGAGTGTGGTGGCACAGATCATGGGTGGCCCTTATTTTTTATATGCATGGATTGCTGGTGCTATTTTGTCTTATGTAGACGCCATGGTATGGAGCCAACTAGGTGCTGCCTTGCCAAAAGCAGGTGGAAGTTTTCATTTTCTAAAGGAAGGTTATGGTGGTAAATGGGGTAAATTAATGAGCTTTCTATTTGTATGGCAAACAATGATTCAAGCCCCATTGGTCATTGCATCTGCTGCTATCGGATTCTCACAATATGCCAATTACTTTTTTCATTTAAGTTTTATTCAAGAGAAGTTAGTAAGCGGTGCTGTAGTGATTTTAGTGATCAGTTTATTGTATCGAAATATTGAATCTATTGGTAGAATATCTGTGCTTTTATGGGTGGGCGTCATCACGACTCTTTTGTGGATCATTTTTGGTGGTATTGCACATGGTAATTTTATGGAACCCATCATGCATATCAATGACGGGCTTAAAATTGAATATGGATTGGTTGCTGCACTCGGGTTTGCAAGCGTCAAAACAGTCTATAGTTATTTAGGCTATTACAATGTCTGTCATTTAGGTGCGGAGATCAAAAACCCGACAAAGAATATTCCAAGAAGTATGTTTATTTCTATTACTGGAATTTCTATTTTATACCTAGCCATGAATATCAGTGTGGCCAGTGTGCTGCCTTTTGAAACCATCGTGAATAGTAAGTTTGTGGTGAGTGATTATATCAAAACATTATACGGGCAAAATGCTGGTGCCATTGCCACTGTACTTATTTTAATGGTCGCTTTTGCTTCTGTTTTTTCGGCCACCCTTGGTTATAGCAGGATCCCTTATGCTGCAGCGCAGGATAAATCTTTTTTCGCCTTTTTCGCCAAAGTACATCCTAGACTACATTTTCCGCATCGCTCACTTTTAGTATTAGGTGCGATTGCATTTGTTTTTAGTTTACTCTTTAGATTAAAGGAAGTGATTGACGGCATTCTAGCCATGCGTATCATGATCCAATTTATTGGTCAAGCAATTGGCTTATTGATTTTGTATAAAAGAAAAGGCAGTGGATTTTTCCCATGGAAAATGCCTTTCTTCCCTATCCCATTATTTATTGCAATAGCAATTTGGGCGGCTATCTTTTATTCTACCGGCCCTAAGATGATGTTAAGTGGATTGATTGTAACAGGATTAGGCTTAGTCGCTTTCGCCCTTGCTACGCGATTTGGATGGATTCACAAAGCTAGTGAGGAGTAAGCCCATCACAATACCAATGATCAAACCAATTTTTACATTTTTGAGCATCCAACCAATTCCAAGTCCAATGACCAGTAGCATAAAAAAACTGATTCTTCTGCGTTGTTTCATGGTCTATTGATTTTTTGGAAGCGATAATAAGTTGGCAAATAATTTATATGCGCCTGGATTTCCCGCTGGCAATTGTCGGAACAAAGCCAAACTTACATAGGCAAAATTACCTTTCCCAAATGGCGCAATCAATAAACTACCCTGGCTTGGTGCTTCACCCGTATCATTCATTTGTAATGGTGTTTGAAAACGCGCATCTATATTTTCGGCTTGATAGGTACTTCTTTCTTGCACCCAATTATTAAAATCATTTGTGGTGATTGTATTTGGGAAATTGAGCACCGGATGATTTGGCAATACAAAACTGACATTGGCATTTTCTTCTGTTACTCTTTTGCCTGAGTTCACAGTCAATGGATAAGGTCCAACTTTAATATTTTGAGTACCAACTTGGTTGCTTTTAAGATACTGGACAATCAAATTACCCCCATTCGCGATATACTCGTTCAATACAGCTTGCTTGTCGGATAAGTATGCATACATATTAAATGCGCGAATACCTACTACAATCGCATCTAAGCCTTTTAAATTTTCTGTAGTAATATCTGCTTCTTTTAAATAAGTTATTTGAGCTCCTAGTTCAACTAATGCTTCTGGTAATTTATCACCAGCCCCATCGATATAGCCGACATGCTTGGAAGTATTTTTTACATTCAGCACAACAATTTTCGGTGATTCGTTGGGGATATAATTAATAGTAGGAATATGATCGTATACAATTGCTTTAGATTGAATAGAAAAAATTTCAGTTGGGAATTTATTTGCACTATAAATATTTTCTTCCTTTTTTGTATTTCCTTTATGATCTTTTGTTTGATAAGTTAATATAATAGGTGCACCAGGTTCCACTAAATAAACATCCTTACTATATTTTAATTCAATATCAGGTACCACTGCTATGGGTTGGTAAACATCTCCTTTTGTTAGATCCAAATATTTATATTCTAACGGAATTTTAAAACTGAATAACTGCTTTTCAATTTCCACTTTAACTACACCTTCAAATTCAGGATCGTTTTCTGCTTTGCCAATCATGTTTTGGTCATTTACTACGAACATGCCTTCTTTTTTTGGATAATCTAACCAATAAGGTTGTGTGAGCTGTTTATTTTCAGGAACATGAAGGATATAACTAAATTCAAAATTTTGATTACTAAATAAAGATTTATTTAGTAAAGTATCCTTGAAAGGTAATTGAACGGCTTGCAAAACTGAATTTGCATTACTCCTTTGATTAAATAAAAATTGGACTTTAACCATTTCGCCTGGTATAACCTGCTGTTGATTTATTGTGGCTTCAGTATAAATACCAGCACTTGATTTTATAATCTCTTGTAATTGATCCAACTTATAATTTTTCCAATTGGAATTAGGCAATGTATTTATTTGTTGGTATAATTTTACTAGTGCAGGTATCGAAGCAGAAGGATCATTTATATTAAAGCTGCTAACTATTTTATTTATATTAGCTTGAACAGCAGTAGCTTGTATACGAGACCAATTGGTCACCACCCCATCCATGATATCTGTTTTTGCAGTATCTCCATTTAAGTGTTGAAAGAACTCAAAATAAGAACCTCTTCTTCTTGGCCTGCCTTCCCCTTGACTTTTATGCATGGTCCTTGCTTCTGCACCAATCTCTCCATAGCTTTTACCAATTGTAGGATTGTATCCACCCACTTCTATCTTCAATTGATTGTCATTGGTGGTATTGACTGTGCCAAAATTAAAGGTATTCCATACAATACGTTTTGCTTTCCAAGGTTGTACACCATATTTAAATTGCTCCTTAAATTGATTCGGATCTGCGGCTGCTATATAGGCTTCTTGAGCAATGATGGAAGATGCAGCATGATGCCCATGTCCTGCTCTAGCATCCCCAGGGAATCTAGTAATGATGATGTCTGGTTGAAATTTACGAATCACCCATACCACATCACTCAATACTTTTTGATGATCCCAGATGGCTAATGCTTCTTTTGCTGATTTACTATACCCAAATTCATAGGCTGTCGAAAAATATTGTTCTGCGCCATCTTGTATTCTAGCAGCCAATAATTCTTGGGTTCTTATCAAACCCAATTCTACACCCTGTTCTTTACCAATTAAATTTTGTCCACCATCACCTCTTGTTAAACTTAGGTAGGCAGTACGATATCGACGTTCTTTAGTGAGATAAGGCAGGAAAGCATTGTTCTCATCATCGGGATGTGCCGCAATATACAAGACAGAGCCTAAGACCTCCATCTGTTTTAGTTGAGAAAAAATAGCTGCACTATTGTTTTGTCCAAACAACATCTGAACAAAACAAAACATACTCAATAAAATCAAATTCAATTTCTGCATAAACCTAAAAAATGAAACAATTAAATTATTGGCCGTGAAAAAAAACAGCATTGGTTAAAATTAATTTTCCACCCTCCCAGAAATTTCTGAAAATTGGATCATCTGCCATATAAATAATTTTACCTGCACCAATTTGTTTTACACCCAATAAAACGCCTTCCTCCAATGCAGCTTTCGCTTTCACACCAGCAAAGCCGGTGATATAACTGTCTTTTTTAAAGCTACCTACATTCCAAGCACTACTAGAAGGTTCGTACAAAACAATATCTTGTTTTAAACTAAAATAAGTCCCATTGGTACCAAAACCCAAAGGATGTGTTTCGTCCATATAGGTTTTATAAATAGCCCCTGGGATTGAACTCTTTAAAGATTCTTTTTCTCTATCCGCATATTTCAAAAGTTTTTGAACAGAAGGCTTTTCATCTTTTGCATTTTCTTTTATTTTAATCCCCCAATCAGCATTGGAAGCCAATGTACTCGCAGCATTTTCTAAAGCAATCAATACACCACCTTTTCTCACAAATGCTTGAAGCTTGTCTGTATTTGATTTTGAATTCAAATCTCTGTATTGTCCATCTGGCGCAATCAACACATCATATCTATCTAAATCAATTCTGCTAAGTTGTGCATAGGTTAATTGTGTGATTGGATAATTTAATTGTTGCTCAAAGAAGTTCCATACTTCTCCAGCAGATAAAGCAGCTACATATTCACCAGTTAACATGGCTACTCTTGGCGCGTGGTTGATGATTGGGATATCTGGTGAGCCAAAATCAGCACCTTTTTCTGCGTATCCTGTATTCACTGCAACTGCTTCAATATTTAAATCGCTACAAACTGCTTTTGTAATAGCACTCCAATCATCCAGGTTACTTGTTTTAAGTACTACTAAAGTACCTATCTCAAAATTTCTACCATTCATAGTGAACGCCTTTTCGGCATAACGAACTTTTACATTGTGCTTTAATAATTGCGCCAAAGCTTTAGCAGTTGCAAAAGAATGATAAGGGATAAGATAGCCATATGCACTTGTAGTGGTTGCAGGAGCCACTACATTAAATCCTGGCTCTATAGCCATTGCTTGCTTTGTAGCAAATCCATGTACACCATAAGCATAAGGCAATGCCCATGCTGTGATATCATAGGTGTTTGAATCATTCACCTGCGTTACTGGTTCTAATAATACACGCGCTAAAACACTATGTACTTGATTCACATTCACCGCCAAAGTATAGCCTTCGTTGACAAAATCGGCTTCTTTTTTAGTGTAATAATCAAATGCTTTGAATTTTGTATCTGTACTTTTTAAAGTACCATACTCAATATTGTTCTTTTTTAATAAGCTTGCTAATCCTTCTAATTGACTTGCATTTTTAGCAGTCATGATAAAAGTTTTGAAATCCGAAACAGTACCTTGACGGCTATCATCAAAATATTTTTTAAAATTCTCTAGTAGTGGTGTTCTATTCGCCGAACTAATTTCGATGGTAGATAAACTTGTGGTAAAATGATGTGTTGCTCTTGCTACCAATGTCACCGTATCACCACTATTGTCTTCTACGCCTAAGCCTGCACTAATTCCTCCTTGCTCATAGGTCATTCCGATTGCGCCATTGTACATTGGATAGGTGTCTCCATAAGATGGATACAAAAGGTCAAATCTTTCTTTCGTAAAGAATAACCAATTGTTTTTGTCAAAATATTTTGCATGGTTTTTTCCAATTTGATCTTGGAAAGATTTTTGCCATGGTGTCAACACATCATGCAAAGGTTCTGCTGCAGGCGCAAAATAATAAGGCGCGTTGTAACCTTGTTCATGAAAATCGACATGCACTTGAGGATACCAGCTTTGGTAAAGTGGAATTCTTTGTTGTGTCTCTTTTTGTGTTTGCCAAGCCCAATCTCTGTTCAAATCAAAATTATAATGATTGGTTCTTCCCGCTGGCCACGGCTCCATATGTTCTCTTGCTGCAGGGTCGGTATTATATGTTGAACCTACTGCATTGTTATACCAGTTCACGTACCTGTCACGACCATCAGGATTGATGCATGGATCTATCATGACCACTGTATTTTTTAACCAATTTTTTGTTTCATTGTTATTTGGATCTACTAAAGCAAATAAAGTCAACATCGCTGCTTCAGAAGATGCTGGTTCATTACCATGTACATTATAACTTAACCAAACAATTCCAGGTTGATTCAAGTCTTGCACCTTGCCTTCCACTAGGCCAAGATTGTGTTTTCTGATTTGCTCTAAATTTTTAATATTTTCTGCAGTTCCAATCGCTGCCACCATTAAATCTCTTCCTTCGTTGGTCTTGCCATATGGGATGAGTTTTACCATATCAGATTTTGCAGCTGCAATCGCTGTAAAATAATTGACAATTTGATGGTGTCTGGTAAAGCGTGTGCCCACTTTATAACCCAAAAATTGTTCTGGACTAAGTACTTGAGCAAATAATGAAAATGGCAGGATAAATAAACTTACCCACAAAATGGATTTAAACACAGATTTTTGTTGCATAAATTGGATATTAATAGATCTTAAAAATAGGCTTTTTAGGGGGGCTTTAAGGCCGTATTGGTAGATAGTTTTACACAACCCTTCGCATGACTTGTTGATACCTAAATAATTAAGTAATTTAACGGTTCAATCTACCTACTATGAAACAGATATTTCAGGGTTTTAGCCTCATTTTGTTAGCTATCTTTCAATTAAGCAATGCAGGAAATGCACAGGACTTTTTTAAGCAACATCCTCAAATCAATCCATATCAATACACTGTGGTAAAGGAACAATCTTTTCAAAAAGCAGCTGTGACTTCGGCCCATCCTTTAGCAAGTATGGTGGGTGCCGCAATGATGAAAGACGGAGGTAATGCATATGATGCTGCCATAGCAGTTCAATTTACCCTTGCTGTGGTCTTTCCTGCAGCAGGCAATATTGGCGGGGGTGGATTTTTATTATCTAGAAACAAAGCAGGTGTTTTAATGGGCATTGACTTTCGTGAAGCAGCTCCAGGTAAAGCAGATAGAGATATGTATTTAGATGAAAAAGGCAATCCAATAGAAGGCATGTCTAAATTAGGCGCATCAGCATCTGGTGTGCCAGGCAGTGTTGCAGG
>CALPJR020000041.1 GCA_943323935.2 Bifidobacterium breve | reverse complement strand
GCTTATTCTTTTGATGCAGTAGCAGCATTAATTAGACCAGTTACATCAAAGTATTCGTCCGCATCAATAATTTTATGGTCTTTATTGAATTTGTACACCGCGTAAAACTTTTGATTAAATTTCACACCGTTTGTCATTGATTCAGATTGCCATCTTACATATGTTCTAACACTACCATCTGCTTTCATAGTAGCTGTATCCAATCCTGGTAGGATCACTTCAACATTTGCATTTACATTCTTAAGCATTTTATGGAAATTAGCAAGTCTTTCTAACATTGCTTCCTTGCCAATAGCTACTGTATCATTGATACCAGGACTATGAAATTGAATAGTATCAGCTACATAAGTTGCAAATTCAGTTAAGTCGTTTTTAGCAAATGCTTTAAAGCCAGCTTCTACCACTTTTGAATTTTCTTTGAAATCAGCCATCATTGCATCATCTGATTCAGAACTTGTTGTTGCTTGTGGATTTGTACAAGCAAATAATGAAATGGCAGTTGCCATTACTAAAATTGTTTTTTTCATAGATTTATTTTTTATTTAGCATCATAAATTACTTGCTCCCAATGGATTTTTCCGTCTTTGATTGCAAAAGCAGCAAAAGCACGAGTTTTCATTGTTTGACCAGCCTTAGTCTTAGCAACAAATGTCACCCAAGCATGTCCCCATTTGTAACCTTCGTATTGTTTGTCAGTAGTCGCTACCGTTACTACCTCGTAATTAGGTGTACCAGAATCAACGCTTTCAAATGCTTCTCTTTGTTTTTTAAACATTTCAACTCTATCAGATACACTTAATCCAACTGAATCATCGTTATGCCATGATTTAGCTGTATCACTAAAGCAAGAAGACCATGTAGCCCAATCACCAGCGCTATAGGCTGTTATCGCTTTGTTCATTAAATCAACATCTGGACCTTCTTTTACACAACTAGAAGTAGCCGCAGTGTCAGTAGAGGCAGTTTTTTCACCTGGTGTTGAACAAGCAAAAATAGTTGTAGCAAGTATTGCTACTAGGATTGTTTTTTTCATTTGTTTATTTTTTATGTTATAAATATATGTATCTTTTTGATACTAAAAAATATTTTTAGGGCATAAAAAAGGGGGACTATTATGAATAATGACCCCCCTTTTCGTATTCTACCAAACTTAAATATTATTTCAACAATTTATCAAATTCTTTGGTGTCATAGATCGGCCACTCAGTTGTGAATTTGCCATCCTTAATTGAAAATGAATTAAATAACAATGTTTTGCTAGTTTCCCCTTTCTTTGTTTTCCAGGATAAATTAAGCCAAGCATGACCATATTTACTGCCATCGGCCATTGTTACCACTTCATAAATACTATTATCAATTGTTACATTACCATCCATACCTTCTCTGCTTTTCTTAAACGCGTCAATGTAAGTAGAAACTTTTCTTACAACAGTTGTATCTGTAGTAACAGCCCAAACATTATGCACTGAAATAGCAGTATCAGCATAGCATGACAAATACGCATCCCAATTGCCACTAGCCCATGATTCAGCAGCTTTTTTCATTAATTCCACATCTGGACCTTCTGTAGTAACTGAAGTTGTTCCTGTTGTAGCTTCAACTTTTGTTTCAGCTGGAGTTGAACATGCAAATAAGGTTGTAGCAAGCAATACTACCAAGAATGTTTTTTTCATTTTTTTAAGTTTAATTTGAAACAAAAATTAAGAAAAAAAAAGATAACCACAACTATATATAATACAAATTTGTTCCCATCTATCTTATTGGAACATTATGCCCCTATTTTTTAGTTGGCGTTGCTCCAATTATTTCAAAATAGCTTGCAATAAACTTGCCGCCTACTACTTGACCTTGTACTTTGGCTTTACTAATTGCATTACAAAATCCCTCAGTATCATGTGCGTCCCCAAAAGCATCTATATGTGCTTTTTCTACAAAAAAGGACTTCCCCTTGATCCTCACAGCCAAAGTGCATCCCTTCCCTTTCATTTGGAACTGACATTGACCACATGCAGCTTCAACTATCATGCTCTTTTTAGATGGATCGAATTTTAAAGTTGTACTGTCTTGGGCGCAAAGGCTGGTGCATGACCATAGCATACAAATTGCAAAAAATAGTTTTTTCATAGGAAGTAAAATTAAAAAAGTAGCATCATTTATCAAATCTTATTTATGCATGCATTAACCTAAACGTCAAATTAATCCGCATTTGTTTGATGCGTGTTGTCTTAGGCAAGGAATGGTACCAATGTCCTTGTATCGCCCCTTTCATATCTAATAAGGAGCCATGGGCAAGTTCAATCTCTTTACGTTCATTGGTTTTGGCATGTTTAAAAGCAAATTTTCTGACTGCCCCAAAACTCAATGAAGCGATGGAAGACCCTTCTACTATTTCTTTTTCGTTGTCTTGATGCCAACCCATCCCCTCTTCTCCTACGTGGTATAAATTGAGTAAACATGCATTATACTTTGCCCCGGTAATTGCTTCGACTTTTTGCTTGATTTCAATTAAAGAGGATGCCCATTCTAATCCTGATTTTTTAACTCCAGCGTAGGTATAGGTGATGCCCGCATCTGCATACCATGCCACTTTTCTTTTAGTGACAATTTTCTTGCCAAACATCACCACTTCATCCTGCTTCCAAGTAATAGTTTCAAATAAATCCTTACAAATGCCATTTGCTTCTTGTTCATTGAATACTATTCCATGGTAGATGGCAATGCCATCATATGGCAATAAGTTTTCTGGCTCAAAAAGAAAAGACATATTTAATACATTATTTTAATGTCTGCAAAATCCATTTTGAATTTGCAGTATCTGACACAAACTGACCCAATACTTTTATTTGTTTATTTGCGATCAATCCGATTGAATCTGAACTTGGCACTAATCTTAATCGATACTTTTTATTGTACACGATCCCCTTTGGTGAACTTAGTTTCTTATACAAATACTTCATATAATGCTCTGGCACCAAAGATTTAATGGTATTATACCTAGATGGCAAGTTCACGCCTATTGACATCGCTACTTCATCCAACATGTCAATGCAATTAATGATTAAGGTAAATGCGGGTGGATCTGCCGTCCACCTTTCCAGTACAGCTTTTGCTTTATAATAAGCAGCTTCATCTACAATAAAATACATGTCTCCATTGGGCGGGATATGTTTTAAGCAATTAGAATCGTTTTTTACTACGCCGATTGGGATTGGCACAGTTCCAATAGTTTTAGGATAATATCCGTAGACTTTAAAATCTTGTTTTTCTGCGGTTTTATTTTCTTGTTGATACAAAATCACAAAGGCATGTCCCGTATAGGTATCATTCCTTACAGCTAAACCAACAACATACTTTTTATCAGTGGTATCTGTTCTTAAATCAATCTCAAGTTTTTGAGCAGCAAGATGCGTTAGAGATCCAATCCAAAAAAAGGATACAATTAAAATAAAAAAATGTTTCATTCAATCAAAATGTTATTTCCTAGGCATCAAACTTGTTTGCTGTGCTGCATTTAAAGCAAAGGTAGCAACTATTGTAGCAATTTGTTTTAAGTCATCCTGCATTAAATGATCGTATACATCCATATTGCTATGATGCGTTCTTGTGCTGTATTCAATAGGATCTTGTATGAACTGAAAGCCCGGTAATCCTACCCCATCAAATGCAATATGGTCAGTGCTTCCTGTATTGCTTAAAGTCACCGTCTTTGCACCTAAATCATTGAAAGGCGCTAGCCAAGTTTTGAAAATAGCTGCAGCGGCAGTATTGCCTTGTGCATAAATTCCACGAATTTTCCCCGTACCATTGTCAATATTAAAATAGGTAGAGAATTTTTGATGCGCTGCATTTGGTTGATTGTTGGCATCCATAAATGTTTTTTTCACATAACCTCTTGAGCCCAATAAGCCTTCTTCCTCTGCACTCCATAATCCAATGCGGATAGTTCTTTTAGGATCAATACCTGCTGCTTTGATAATACGCATTGCCTCAATCATCACTGCCGAACCTGATGCGTTGTCTGTTGCTCCTGTTCCTGACTGCCATGAATCCAAATGCGCACCAATCATCACCACTTCGTCTTTCAACAATGGGTCTGTACCTGGAATTTCTGCAAGTACATTATAACCTTGTAAGTCCTTAGTATGAAATTTAGTTTTTACATCAAGGTCTGCTTTTACAGTAGTGCCCGATTTAGCCAATCTTAAAAAAGTATTGTAGTCTTCTACAGACATTGCAAGGTCTAAAAAATTTGCTGGATCTGTTCCTTTATAGGAGCCTCCCCCCTGTGCGAAAATGGTACCATCATGATTTCTTGTAGCTGTAGTTAACATCGCCACTGCGCCTTCCTCAATTGCCATTGCCTTTAATAAGTTCATGACTCTTTGTGGTCCTGATCTTTGTGCTTGCATCTCGCGCATACGTCTTTGTTGCGCAGTATCTGGTGTTCTAGATACTGCCGGTGCAGCTGCTGCTTCCATTGCGGTCAATGCTTCGTCCGTATATCTTTCAGCGTCTGCTTTAAAACTTTGCTTGTACTTATTGTCTTGATCTAAAATGATGATCTTCCCTTTTAATTGTCCTTTATAAGCCTCTAGTGTAATAGAGTCTTTAGCATCCACTACAAGAATGGTTGCATTCTTTAATCCATTGGTGCCTGCAGTCCATGTTTTAGGCCAAGCCAATAATGGTTTATAATATGGTGCAGTCATCGCAAAATACATTTTCTCTAAATCCCATCCTTTACCAAATTCACCCCATGGTTCTAAAACTGCATTCACTGCACCATTTTTTGTCAATACCTCTTTTGCATAATTTGCTGCTCTAGCATAGCCTTCAGAATTGGCCAATCTATTTCCGCTTTTATCTGTTAAGTTAAACGCGATATCCATTACTTGAGATTTTTCCAATCCTTCTGTTCTGATTTTTTGAATGGTTGCAGGATCTAATTGCGCCATAGCAGAAATTGGTAAAATTGCTGCAAGGATGAACCCTTTGATTACTAAGTTTTTCATAGTAGGTCTTTTGATGATTTTGAATGATCAAATTAGGTAAAAGCGGCCATTATAATGCACCATTTATCCAATTTTTGTGCACCTATTGGTTTTTTATTTTGAAAGCAACAAAATTTGTCGGAATTTAATACCATAATATACGCCTTATGGAAAAAAGACAATTTATCAAAGACCTTGTTTTAACTGGTATTGCAATGCCAATGGGTTTTGGAGGCATGGCTAAAGCTTTTGCAAGCCATGCAGAAAAATCACCTTTAGCACTTGCAGAAGACAATCGTTTTTGGGAGGAGATTCGTCAACAATATATTTTAAAGCCAGACTATATTAATTTAGAAAATGGCTACTATAATTTTTTGCCTCAACCCATACTCAATAAGTATATCGAGCATATCAAAGAAATCAATTACCAAGGGTCATATTATATGCGCACTGTGCAATGGGATAACAAACAAAAATCAGTGATTGCATTAGCGGAGATTGCTGGATGTAGCCCCGAAGAATTAATTATTACACGCAATACCACTGAATCTTTAGATACAATTATTGGTGGTATTCATTGGCAAGCTGGTGACGAAGCCATCATGGCCGAGCAAGACTATGGAGCCATGTTAGACATGTTTAAATTAGTAAGTGAAAGACATGGTGTAGTGAATAAAATGATTTCAGTTCCCAATCATCCAAAAGACGATGCAGAGATTGTTGATCTTTATAAAAACGCAATTACTCCAAAAACTAAAGTGATATTAGTGAGCCATATGATCAATATCACTGGCCAAATATTACCAATCAAAAAAATCAGTGAAATGGCCCACCAGCAAGGGGTACAAGTGATGGTAGATGGCGCACATGCTTTTGCACATATCCAATTTAGTATTGCTGATTTAGGCTGTGATTATTATGCAGCCTCCTTACATAAATGGTTGAGTGTGCCATTAGGCGCAGGTATTCTTTTTGTAAAAAAAGAACATATCAAAAACATCTGGCCGCTTTTTGGAGACAATGAAAAAGATGCAAATAAGATAAAACGTATCAACCATACTGGAACCCATCCTGTGCATACAGATTTAACTATACCCGATTCCATTGCCTATTATCAAATGATTGGCCCGGCAAAAAAAGAAGCTAGGTTAAGATACTTGCAACAATATTGGACAAGCAAAGTCAAGGACAATCCAAATATTTTATTAAATACGCCAACCACTCCAGATCGTTCTTGTGCCATTAGCAATGTAGGCATCAAAAATATGAAACCTGCAATGCTAGCTGAGCGCTTATTGAAGGAACATAAAATTTTTACTGTAGCCATTGATTATGCCAATGTGCGTGGATGTAGGATAACACCAAACCTTTACACCACCACCAAGGAGTTAGACGTATTTGTGGATGCTTTAAATACCTTGAGCAAAGCCTAAAATTCCACATTTAGTCCAATTTTGTTAACATTCGTTCGTATTTGCGGTTTTTTGCCTAATTTGATAGTCTAATTACCGCATAATGCTTAAGAAAGAGCGTCAAGAATTCATTTTACACCAATTAAACCTGCATAATAAAATTTTATGTGCGGATTTGAGCAATAAAATGGGTGTGTCTGATGATACCATCAGAAGAGACCTTCAAGAACTTGCGCAAGAAGATAAATTGATCAAAGTACATGGCGGCGCACTAAGCAAATCATTTCACACCGCTTTTGACAGAAAGATGGTGTATAATTTAGAGGACAAACACATCATCGCACAAAAAACAGCTGCGTTAGTGCAAAGCGGTATGTATATTTTAACTTCTGGAGGTACTTCCATTTTAGTATTTGCAAAATCATTAGACCCAAATTTAAATGCTACCTTTTTTACTTGTAGCTTAAATGCTGCTATTGAATTTGCACACCACCCTAGTATCGAAGTAGTCATGATTGGTGACAAAGTTTCAAAAGACTCTAGGTTAACAACAGGTGCTAGTGCGGTGCAAACCATC
>CALPJR020000040.1 GCA_943323935.2 Bifidobacterium breve | reverse complement strand
TTTCCACAAGCCAAAGTCAACCCCATGTTGATCCTTACGCACCATCCATCTTAAAAACATATTCAATCTTTTACAAGTAGATCCGTTTTCGGGAGATGCAATATGTTTTTTAGTACGATCTGGTGCCTCCTTTAATGAAAAAAAGTAATTTTTAAAATGGTCCAATCCTGCTTCTACTGTTTTTATTTTTTTACCTGATTGTTGATTGATAAAAAAAGCTGTTTCTAAACTTTTATTTGTTGCATAATGTTGTTTAAAAAAAGCGATACAATACAATAAGTCGGTATCCTTGAATGTACGATGCGCGAAACCTCCTAATTTTTTTAGATCTTTTGCTTGGTGTTGGGTACAAAATTCAAAAGGGGCATTGTCCATTCTTTCAAGCAATTCCTTGCTCTTTTGAATGATGGTGGTACGATTGCCCCAAGCAAAAATGGCGGCAAAAAAAGCAGCAATTTCAATGTCTTGCTGCTTTGTAAATAAATGGGGTATACTGATTGGATCCTTTTCGATAAAGTCAATATGGTTGTATTGCTTTACTTTTTGATCGAGTAATTGTTTAATTGCAGGGTTCATTATCCAATGGCCTGTGCTAAGTCTGCGATAATATCTTCGGCATCTTCAATCCCTACACTCAATCGAATTAAGCCATCTGCCAATCCATTGGCAATTCTTTGTTCACGTGGGATAGACGCATGGGTCATGCTTGCAGGGTGATTGATTAAGGATTCAACGCCTCCTAAACTTTCCGCCAATGAAAATATTTTTGTGCTTGACAACACTTTGGTCGCTGCTGCTACGCTATCGTCTTTTAAAATAAAACTCATCATGCCGCCAAATCCACGCATTTGTTTTTTAGCAATATCGTGGTTATGATGGTCTGTAAAGCCACACCAGTATACTTTTGCCACTTTTGGATGCTGACGTAAATAGTCGGCCACTTTTTCGCCATTCTCACAATGTCTTTGCATTCTTACATGCAATGTTTTAATACCTCTTAATACTAAAAAGCAATCCTGTGGCCCTGGAACTGCGCCTGTACTTTTTTGTATAAAATACAATTGGTCTCTTAGTGCTTGATCATTCAACATCAAACAACCTTGTATCACATCACTATGACCTCCTAAGTATTTAGTAGCAGAATGCATCACAATGGTAGCACCTTGATCCAATGGATTTTGTAAATAAGGAGAAGCAAATGTGTTATCTACACATATAATGCAGTTATGTTTTTTGCCAATGGCTGATACCGCTTCGATATCCGTAATATTCATCAAAGGATTAGTAGGTGTTTCTACCCAAATTAATTTAGTCTTATCCGTCATCGCAGCTGCGACATTATTAACATCAGAAGTATCTACATAAATAAATTTGATGCCCATCTTCTCATGCACTTTTGAAAACAACCTAAATGATCCACCATACATATCATGTGCTGCAACCACTTCGTCACCAGGTACTAATAAACGCATCACAGCGTCTGTAGCTGCCACACCACTTGCAAAAGCCAATCCAAATTTTCCATTCTCAATCACCGCAAAAGCTTCTTCCAAAGCAAATCTTGTTGGGTTCTGACTTCTTGCATACTCATAGCCCTGATGCACGCCAGGTGCGGATTGTACATAAGTAGAGGTTTGGTAAATCGGTGTCATAATAGCCCCTGTACTTGGGTCTGGATGTGCGCCAGCATGTATAAATTTTGTACCAAGATGTTGTGTATTGCTCATTGTAAAAGATATTAGTGCTTGAATAATTTAAATTGTATTTCCTTTTTTAAATAGTCGATATGAAAAGACAGATGGAATGATCACCATCACTGCGGTCGCCAACATAAATCCAATAATTCCAAATTTCATGGGTAAGATAAATGTCACAACTGCTTGAAACAATCCACCATAGATCCAATATTTGCTTGCTACTTTATGTGTTTCGTTCCAGTTGGTTTCGTTTTCTAAAGTCCATGGCAATTTAAAACCTACAAAATAATTTTGCTTAAACTTAGGCATATACCATCCTAGTCCTGCAAAAGACAATCCAAGCAATGGTAAAATTAAATTACCTACATTGATTTGATCGGAATGGGTTGAACTATAAATAATGATGGTACTTAAAGCACTTAAAAATGCAACTGTTAACACTGCAAAATTTCTATAAAGTGTATCGTTGGCTTCGTCGTATTTTTTTGGATCGAATGTTTTTAGATTTGACAATAACACATAAATAAAAACACTCACTGCACCCATAATCCCTGGGCCTATAAAAATACTGGATGGTCCACCCCATGCGTCTGCCTTCCCCTCAATATTAAAATGGGTAGGAATTCGACTTGGTAAATGAGGAAAAATCAATGCACCATATATAAAAGGGGCGATAATCAGCAGGGCTGCTATAAAGGGGCCGTATTTTTTAGTGTTCATAATCATGCAATTGATGCTCAAGGTACAAAATTTTGCCTTTTGGAACGTTTTACATGAATTGGGCAAATCTGTATAAATAATTTACTTTTGCACCAAATCAAATGACATGAGCAAAGGACCAATTTCACAGTTTATAGAGCACCATTATCGACATTTTAATGCTGCTGCCTTAGTAGACGCTGCTAAGGGATACGAAACGCATTTATTAGAAGGCGGAAAGATGTTGGTGAGCTTGGCGGGTGCCATGAGCACGGCCGAATTAGGGATCAGTTTAGCGGAGATGATCCGTCAAGACAAGATTGCGATCATTAGCTGTACAGGTGCCAATTTAGAAGAAGATGTGATGAACCTTGTAGCGCATAGTCACTACAAGCGTGTTCCTAACTATAGAGATTTAACGCCACAGGACGAGTGGGATTTATTAGAAAACCATTACAACCGTGTAACAGACACTTGTATTCCAGAAGAGGAAGCATTTAGAAGATTACAAAAGCATATTGTTAAGTTCTGGAAAGAAGCTGAAGCAAAAGGGGAGCGTTATTTTCCGCATGAGTTTATGTATCAAGTTATTTTAAGCGGAGAGTTAGAACAATATTATGAAATTGATCCTAAGGATAGCTGGGTGGTCGCTGCTGCGAAAAAGAACATACCAATTGTTGTACCAGGATGGGAGGATAGCACTACAGGAAATATCTTTGCTAGCTACGTGATCAAAAATGAATTGAAGGCATCGACTGTAAAAAGTGGTATCGAATACATGGTAGAATTAACAGAATGGTATAGAGCCAATAGTGGGGGTAAAGGGGTAGGCTTTTTCCAAGTTGGTGGAGGTATTGCTGGTGATTTTCCTATTTGTGTAGTACCAATGATGTACCAAGACCTTGAATGGCATGACGTGCCTTTCTGGAGTTATTTCTGTCAAATTAGTGATAGTACGACTTCTTACGGATCTTATTCCGGTGCAGTTCCAAATGAAAAAATTACCTGGGGTAAATTAGATATTCATACACCTAAGTTTATTGTAGAGAGTGATGCCACGATTGTCGTGCCATTGATATTCTCTTACATCCTTGGTCAGTAGAAATAAAATAGCCCTTCACAAAATGTAAGGGCTATTTTATTTCACTCTAATGATTTTTTAAACATCAGACGCTTGCGCGTCTTCTCCCCTCCATAAACGAGGGTGCCGATTTTATTTTCGAATAAAGACCTTTTACTAAAATGCCCCCTCAAAATGAAGGGGCATTTTTTATGTAGTTAGATTCGGACTATCGGTTAGCTGGCATATTCAAAGGCATATCGCGCTTTAACATATCTTCTCTTGTAGCCATATCCCAAGCAGTTTCAAAAATGATTCTTGTTCTTTTTTCCATCAAATCAAAATTGATTTTTTCCACTCTGTCTGTTGGTTTATGGTAGTCTGCGTGTGTGCCATTGAAGTAGAAAATAACAGGTACGCCTTTTGCAGCAAAATTATAATGGTCACTTCTGTAATAAAAACGATTTGGATCTTTTGGATCGTTGAATCTTCTATCCAATTCCATATTGTAGTTTTTATTCACCTTGTCTGTGATAGGTTGTAAATCACTACTTAACTTATCTTCACCAATCACATACACATAGTTCATTGAATCTCCTTTGTAAGTTGGATCTATACGACCAATCATGTCAATGTTTAAATCGGCAGTGGTTTTTTCCATAGGGAAAACAGGATGGTCTCCATAATATTTAGAGCCTAATAATCCCTTTTCTTCACCCGATACATTCATGAATACAATATTTCTTTTTGGACTAAATCCTTTTTTTCTTGCTTTTGCAAATGCTTCTGCAATCGCTAATACCCCTGTGGTACCTGATCCATCATCATCTGCGCCATAATAAATTACACCGTTCTTAACGCCTTCGTGGTCATAGTGACTCGTGATGAATAAGTACTCATCCGTTTTTTCTCTGCTTGGCATATAGGCTATCACATTGGCACTTGCTACAGTAGCACTTGTTTTGTCTGCTAACCATTCAATCGCTGCAATATATTTACCAACGGGCAATGTTTCCCATTCTTGATCACTGAATTCTTTAGTTCCACCCAATAAAGCAGCACCAACAGATTTAGAAACAGTCATGCTCAAAAAAGTATTCGTGTTCGCTGCAAAAGCCATTCTGCCACTTAAGTTACTTGGCATAGAGGGATTTGTTTTTGCAATATTGATGATACCAATCGCACCTAATTTTTGTGCAGCCATTGTTTTACTCATGGCTCTCTCTTTTCCTTCTGAACTGATTAACAATTTACCTCTAACATCCAAAGTAGACTTGTCATTGAATTCAGCGCCTACATAAAACACTTCTGCGCTAGTAAATAATTTTTGTGGTGCAGCAGCTGCGCTGATCCAGAAGTCTTTGTCTAAAGTATAGCTAGTGCCGTTTACTTTTAAACTTGACATTGTTACTTTATCTTGAAACAAACTAAATGGCATTCTGTAAGACCCAGCGTTACCTGGAGTTAGATCCATTTGTTTGTATTGGCTTACTAAATAGCTAGCCGCTTTTCTTTCGCCTTCTGTTCCTGTTTCTCTACCTTGCATTTCCTCGCCAGCAATGATGCTAAGGTGTTTTTTTAAGCCCGCTGCTGTGATGGTTTTAGCTGCAGTGTTGGCATCGATGGTTTGTGCGTTCACAAATCCGATACTCAAACTTAGCAGTACAATAAAAATTTTACGCATGTTGATTAATTTTAAAATGAGCATAGTTGATTATAAATGTAATGATTTTTTGAGGATCTTCTAGGTTTAGCAGCTGATCTTATCCACTCTTCCTTGATGCCTTCCCCCTTCAAATGCCGTTGTCATAAATACATTGATCATTTCGATGGCAGATTCAATACTCACAAATCTTGCTGGCACACAGATCATGTTTGCGTCATTGTGTAGTCTTGTTAATTCGGCAATCTCAGGCAACCAGCATAATCCCGCTCTAATAGCGGCATGCTTATTGGCTGTAATGGCTACTCCATTTGCAGAACCACAAAATAATATACCAAATGCGGCTTCTCCAGAAGCGACACTGGATGCAGTGGGATGTGCAAAGTCTGGATAGTCCACTGAGTCGTTAGAATAGGTTCCAAAATCTTGAACTTGGTAGCCCTTTTTTTCGAGCCACTCTTTTACTTCTTGTTTGTAAGCTACGCCAGCGTGGTCTGCACCTAATGCGATTGGTTTAGAAGGATCAAAAACATATGCCATATGAATCGATTTTAAATTGTTGCTAAATTATTTTACTCCCACTCTGCTTCTGCCTTCTGCACAGATTTATAGGCCCATCTTGATACGAATATGCTTAATTCAAATAGGGAGTATAATGGGATAAAAACCAATAACTGGCTATACCAATCTGGACTTGGTGTAATGAACGCAGCAACAATCAAAATCACCACTGCTGCATATTTACGTGCACCACTCAAAAACTTAGGAGTGACCATGCCAATTTTAGTCAATAAAAAAGCCAATACAGGTAATTCAAAAGCAATTCCACAACCCAATATGAGATTGGTTAAATTATCTAAATAGTCTGCAAAAGTAGGCATGGTGGTGATCACATTCTTTGTACCTAATTGGAAGCTTGCTAAGAAATTAAAAGTGAATGGACCAAGGATGAAAAATCCGAAAGCCGCTCCTAAGAAGAAAAAGAAGGAAACCCAAAAAATCATGAATCTTGTATTTCTTAATTCATTCTCTTTTAATGCAGGTTTGATAAAGGACCAAAATTGATAAAAAATAAAAGGAAAAGCAGCGATGATGCCACCCACAATCGCCATGCTAATACTACTTAAGAACTGTCCTCCAAATGTGGTGCTTTGCATGGTCACTTTTACAGCAGGCATACACAATGCATCCCCTAAATGCGCCCAATGACTGAACTCACAAAATAAACGATAAGTAATAAAATCGGGTTGGATTGGTCCTGTAATAATATTGTCCATGACCCAGTCGCGCTTGATAAAAATCACCAAGGCCATCACTAAAATGGCTGCTGCAGATCGTACAATGGTGCCTCTTAATACCTCGAGATGATCAATAAAAGACATCTCGGAACCATCTTTTGGATTTAAACGATTAAATAGTGCCATGGATTAAAAAGAATGAGGCCTAAAGTTAAGGCTTATAGGGCAAAATGAGGGCCTAAACACTAAAAATAGTACTAGTGGATGGTGAGCTTTACTTTCTCAATTCTTGTATCGCTTACTAAAAGTATTTCGGCATCAAAATGGCTTAAATGGATCACTTCGCGCACTTTAGGAATGGCTTCGTGTTTATGGATGAGGTAGCCACTCAAAGTCTCTGCACTGTCGACTGCAAAGTCGATACCATATTTTTCATATAAATAGTCCAATTCTAATCTGCCACTAAAAAGGTATTCATTCGCAGAAAGCTTCTTTTCTAAAAACTCTTGTTCATCATATTCGTCATTGATCTCACCAAAGATTTCTTCCAAGACATCTTCCATGGTAACAATACCTGCCGTTCCACCAAATTCATCCACCACCCATGCAATACTTTTTCTTTTCTTAGAGAATAAATTAATTAAGTCTGCTGCATTCATACTCTCTGTGAC
>CALPJR020000039.1 GCA_943323935.2 Bifidobacterium breve | reverse complement strand
ATTGATTGGAAACCATTCTTTATTGCTTGGGAATTGCATGGTAATTACCCAGCCATTTTAACAGATGAAGTCGTTGGTGAAGTAGCAAGTAAACTATACCAAGACGCACAGGCCTTATTAAAAAAGATCATTGCAGAAAATTGGTTAACTGCAAAAGCAGCAGTTGGATTTTGGCCAGCAAAATCGAATGGCGATGATGTGACTGTTACCGATGGTTCAGATAATATTGATTTGCATTTCCTAAGACAACAAGCAAAAAAAGCAGCAGGTCAACCGAATTTTTCTTTAGCTGATTTTATTTGTCCTGCATCAGAAAACAAAGCAGATTATATTGGTGCATTCGCGGTGACCATTCATGGTATCGAAAAGCATATCAAAGCATTTGAGGATAATTTAGACGACTACAATAAAATTATCTTACAAGCATTAGCCGATCGTTTTGCCGAAGCATTCGCAGAATATTTACATGTGAAAACAAGAAAAGAATTCTGGGGCTATGCGAAAGATGAGCAATTAGACAATGTGGCATTGATTCAAGAAAATTATGTGGGTATTCGTCCTGCCCCAGGCTATCCTGCTTGTCCAGACCACACAGAAAAATATACCTTATTTAATTTATTGAATGCAGCACAACATACTGGCATCAGCTTAACAGAAAGTTTAGCCATGTATCCAGCATCAAGTGTATGTGGCTGGTATTTTGCACATCCACAAAGTCAATATTTTGGTTTAGGAAAAATTCAGCAAGACCAAGTCATTGATTATGCGAAAAGAAAAAATCAATCCTTAGAATATATCACCAAGTGGTTGCAACCAGTGATTGACTAACCTTTTTCAAATAACCACCAGAATTTTTTTCTAGGTGTGACCACATAGCTTGAAACATATTTACGAATATGCTCAATGGCTTCGTCGCAATCATCGGTTAATAAGATAAAGTCTTTATCTTCTGGAGAGATGGTACCAGCTGCTATCATATGATCCATCCAATGCATGAATGGCTCGTGGTAGTCCTTGCCCATTACAACAATGGGGAAATTTTTAATGATTTTAGTTTGAACCAATGTAAGTGTCTCAAAAAATTCATCTTGGGTGCCAAAGCCACCAGGCATAATTACAAATGCATAGGAATACTTGACCAATAAAACTTTTCTGATAAAGAAAAAACTAAAAGTGATGGACTTGTCTACATATGGATTAGGGGATTGTTCAAAAGGTAATTGAATATTACACCCAATAGATTTGCCACCAATTTCAAAAGCTCCTCTATTGGCGGCTTCCATAATGCCCGGACCACCACCAGTCATGGTAACAAAACCCAATTCTGCAATTTTTTGTCCCATTTTTCTGGCTTGCTCATAATAGGGATGCCCCTCTTTAAATCGGGCAGACCCAAAGACTGTGATGCAGGGACCCACAAAATTGAGTACCCTAAAGCCTTTTATAAATTCAAAGAATATTTGAACAGCAAATTTAAACTCCTTTAACCTTGGCCGAGGCCCATCTAATTCAACCAATTTTTGCGCAGGAATTATCTTTTTGTCAGGTATTGACTTACCATTTGTTTGCATATGCTTTGATCACCATTAATGGCTATGAAGTTAGAATAAAATAAGTATTAAACGTCTAAATCAACTAAATTTGACTACCCAATTTGAAACTTCCAAATGAAAAAAAGCTTTTACTTTTTAAGTCTACTCTTCACGCAATGCATTTGCATCGCTACAATTGGACAATCCAACCAGGTTACATTTGAACAAGTTCAAATGTATTCTAGTATTCAACCCGAAGGAAAATATTGGCATCCCACTACAAGTCAAGTACAAGCATTTGCAAGCATATTGGACACAGCGCTTTTTAATCCATTACAACTTCAAAGAGATACGAGTTTCGCAACTAAGATAAAAATTTTAAATAAGTCAAATCAAATTGGTAAGATCGTGATTGATTGGAATCAAAGCCAATCCTCGGATTTTCATGCTTATTTAGAAATTTATGAATTGCAACCAGTACAAACATTTAGCAATTCAATGGTGAACATTATTATTCCAAAACAAGACAGCATTCAATCCACTTGGTTTTTAACCTGTACTATTTTAGATAAGAACAAGACACCTGTTTTCCAAAAAACCATTCTAATTGGTATGATTCCAATTGCCAATCAAGGTATTGGTTATCCAATGAATATACCGGTGTCTCCTCCAAAAAGCTTATTCAAGGCCATTCAATCTGGCGTGAGCTATTTTGATAAAGACGGTGAGGAACTGGCTTACATTGAAGCAAAAGTGCCATTTAGTTTTGCTTCGGATAATTTTACCATGCCTTTATTACAAGCAAAGCCAAGAATTACCGTAGATACAAGCAAAGATTTTTTTCAGTTCATAGATAATAGTTCAAGGGTTGTGCTAAGAGTACCAACTGCGATGATGCAGAAAATTGATACCAAAGACAAAACAACCAACAATCCATTTTTTGCTATTTTACCTGAAATTAAAAAAAGGACCAACACCCTATTTAAAGAATACTATCAAGCAATACAACCTCTAAGAAATACAAGTGAAAATAAAGACTATTCATTGGAAGCTTATATTGAATTCAATCCAATGATCGATCCAGAATTACGCGCCACATCACCTATTCGATTTTTACCAGACAGTATTCATAAGATATATGCAGACACGAATTTAATTGGCAGGTTTAAAGTGATTGAGCAACCAGCCAATACTGGCTTGATGTTCAATTCAAATAAAATATACAATGGGTATGACTCAAGTTCGATGTATACATTAAACACGAACTATCCAAAAGGTGTTATCTATATCTCTAAATCAGTCGAAGGAACCATTGGAAAGGATACATTTAAAATTCTTTTTAACAATGAGATTGATGTTAAAATTATGTATTTGAACAATGTGGCCATCATGGCAGCAAAAGGAAGAAATAAACCAAATTATTTAATTCCATTAGCACAAGTAAATCAAAGTCCTATCTCATCCCTTTTACTCTTAATTGCGTATAGTGAAATTTTTCAATCGCCAAATTAATCATGCATGCGCGTCGTAAGTTATAATGTCAATGGAATAAGAGCTGCCATCAAAAAAGGTTTGATCGAATGGCTTAAAACATATCCTGTTGATATTTTATGTGTTCAAGAAACAAAAGCAAGTAGTACGGATATTGACTTAAGTCTTTTGACTGATCTTGGTTATCATATTGCATGGTATCCAGCCCAAAAAAAAGGATACAGTGGGGTGGCCGTATTTAGTAAACAAAAGCCAACACTAATTGAGCATGGTACTGGACATGAAATGAGTGATGCGGAAGGACGCGTGATTAGAGTCGATTTTGGAGACCTTACCATCATCAATGCCTACTTCCCCTCAGGTACAAGTGGAGACCTTAGACAAGCCTATAAGTACCAATGGTTGGATGAATTTTACAATTGGGTAGAAGCACTCAGAAAAGAAAGACCAAATATCATCGTTGCAGGAGATTATAATATTGCACATCAAGCAATCGATATCCATGATCCAAAAGGGAATAAAAAATCTTCTGGTTTTTTACCCGAAGAAAGGGCTTGGATGGATCAGTTACTTACAAATAATTGGGTGGATAGTTTTAGGCATATGCATGAAGATGCCATTGGCGCTTATTCTTGGTGGAGTCAAAGATTTCCATCTGTTAGACTACAAAACAAAGGATGGAGAATTGATTATCTTTGTACGACAAAAATATTATCAACTAAAATTAAGGATGCCTTTATACTTCCAGATATAAAGCATAGTGACCATTGCCCCATTGTTGTAGAATTAAAAAAATAAATACATGTTTGTATCCAATATTAGTTTTCAAGTAGATCCTTCCATAGAAGCAGCATGGTTGACTTGGGTGAAGCAAAGCTTTATACCAAACTGTCTTTCCACTAGCTGCTTTGTAGAGCACCAACTCTATCAATTAGACCTTGCAGCAGATCAGCCCCCTACTTTTACCCTACAATTGTTTAGTCAAACTGCTACTCAAATAGCTGAATTTCAAGCAAAACACGCAGAAACACTACTATTTAGCGTCACCGAACAATGGGGAGAACAATGTTTTCACTTCAATACAAGCATGAAAATTGTGCATTGATTGTGGATAGCTAGTCTCCCAAAAGCCATAACTGGCCTCGTTTTCATTTTTTAATCCGCTGTAACTCAATACAGTAAAGGATTTTAAGAATTTCCCCATTAAGTAGCCCTAAAATTGAAATATGGCCCTTGGGCGGAAAACCTTACTATTTAAGGGTTTTAGTGGAAAAATAAAAATTAAAAAAAGTACTAAAATATTTTTTTGTTTCATCAAACCCAATAAATTTGTTCTATCGTTTAAAACTATAAAAAACACATCTATGAACAAAGCAGAATTGATCGCACACATCGCTGACGCAGTTGATTGTCCAAAAACACAAGCTAATGCAGCTTTAGACGCTTTTATCGAAGCAGTAACTAAATCTTTGAAAAAAGGTGACAAAGTAACTTTAGTAGGTTTTGGTACTTTCTCAGTATCTAAGCGTGCTGCAAGAACTGGTCGTAACCCACAAACAGGTGAGACTATTAAGATTAAAGCAAAGAAAGTTGCACGTTTCAAGGCTGGTAAAGAATTGAGCGGCAAGTTGTAATTTCAAATTTATTTGAATAAAAACCCTCGGATAACCATTTATTCAGAGGGTTTTTTTATATTTGTGCTCCAATCACAATTAAAAAATTACAATATCATGGGTAGAGGAGATAAAAAAACAGCAAAAGGAAAACGCTTTTTAGGTTCTTTTGGTAAAAGCAGACCACACAAAACAAGAAATATTAAGACAGTCGCTCCAAAAGCAAAAGCTTAATTTTTTTTAAAAATAGATTCCCCCGATTATTCGGGGTTTTTTATGCCTATTTTTGCATCATGAAAAGCATTTACTTATTATTTGTATTTCAATTGATCGTATTAGCTGGAAAAGCACAATGCTCCATCTGTACTAAAACAGCTGCGCAGATTGGTGAAGAAGCTGGAAAAGGATTTAATGTTGGTATTCTTTATCTGGCTGCAATGCCTTTTGGCATCATGGGATATGTCGCATATAGATGGTGGAAAAATGAAAAAGCCAGTTAATGTCTCTGCACAATTTTACCATTCAATCCTCCCTGCAACGCACCCAAAATGTGCAAGCACAATTTTCGATCCTAATACCAAGTTGGAACAATCTTGCATTTTTACAAAAATGTATTGAGAGTATCCGAAAAAATTCAACATTACAACATCAGATCATTGTACATGTGAATCAAGGAAAAGATGGCTCTTATGAATGGGTAAAAGCACAAACAGATTTAGATTACACTTATAGTACAGAGAATATTGGTGTATGTTTTGCGCTCAATGCAGCAAGAACACTCATCAGAACACCTTATTTACTTTACCTCAATGACGATATGTATTTATGTCCAGGATGGGATACTGCCCTAATGGAAGAAATTAAAAGTATTGGACATGAGCTATTCTTTTTATCTGCCACAATGATTGAACCTATTGCATCTAGCAATGCAGTGATTGAAAAAAACTATGGACAGGACATTGCAAATTTTCAAGAAGAAAAACTACTACAAGAATACAGTCAACCAGAAAAAAAGGATTGGTCTGGTGCAACATGGCCTCCCAATATTTTGCCAGTCGCTTTGTGGGATACCGTTGGCGGATACAGTATTGAATTTAGTCCAGGCATGTATTCTGATCCAGATTTTTCGATGAAATTATGGATGGCAGGTGTACGTTATTTCAAAGGAGTTAGTCAAAGTAGGGCATATCATTTTGGATCTAAATCGGTAGGACGTGTAAAACGCAATAAAGGCTACAATCAATTTATACAAAAATGGGGGTTCACTTCTAGCTTACTTACAAAACATATGTTACACAGAGGTGAAGATTGGAATGGCCCTTTGCCTGAATTTATCATGCCCACAAAATTGAAGTGGAAAAATAAAATCAATCGCGCAATTGCCTTAATTAAATCTTTGTGAAAATTCAAAAATATTGAAGCCAGGTTTTGAAATTTCTAATGCAATATCTTGCTCTAATTTTTTAAGATTTACCTGACGCATTTTATTTGCCACAATCAACTGAATTACTTTTGCAACCATCAATTGATTTTGTTTGCCTAATGCTGTTTTAATAATTTGATGGGCATCAATTGCTTGAATCAAATCAGCAATGCCAACACCCTGAGAAGCAATGGTAGCAACTACTTTGACCTGGTCTTCTGACATGCCATGCTCCATGATCATTTGTTGAATATGATGGATAAATGTTTGTGCATCTGGCCGATCACTCTTATTGACTACAAATAGATCCGCCACTTCCATTAAGCCCGATTTCATCATCTGCACTTCATCCCCAGCTTCTGGTACTAGCACTACGACAGTGGTATCGGCTAAGGATGCCACTTCCACTTCGGATTGTCCTACTCCAACAGTCTCCACGATTATTTGATCAAATCCTACCGATTGTAATAAAGTGGTTAGTTCTATCATGGAACTATTCAAACCGCCTAGATGGCCCCTAGAAGCTAAAGAACGAATGAATACCTGTGGATGCAAATACCATTCCTTCATTCGGATACGATCTCCTAAAATAGCCCCTTTATGAAAAGGCGAAGAAGGATCTACCGAAAGCACAGCTACTTTTTTTCCTGCCGCAATCCACTCCCCCACCAAGCCTGCAATTAAGGTACTTTTACCTGCCCCTGGAGGACCAGTGATCCCAATGATTGGAATTGCTTTAGGCGCAAGCTGAGTCAAATAAGTATCCGAACCTTCCACTTTATTTTCAATTTGTGAAATGGTTTTTGCCAACAATAAAAAATTGCCTTCAGCAACACCTTTTGTGATATCGTTTACATCAAACATTTATGAACGGATAATTTTATAATTCTTAAAATCAAATGGACGTATACCGGTTAATTTTTCAAAATAATACAAGACAAATTTTTTGAAACTGAGTTTCTTTTTTGAGACATCTAAATCAATGATCCAATTTTTTCTTTCTATCCTATCCAACATCACATTAGGATGCGTTCCTGT
>CALPJR020000038.1 GCA_943323935.2 Bifidobacterium breve | reverse complement strand
CCCATTAATTTATAGTCCCCATAATCAAAAAAGAATAAATAAGGCGAAGGATTGATACTTCTTAATGTTCTATACACATTGAATTCATCTCCGCTAAATTGTTGTTGGAACCTTCTACTCAATACAATCTGAAACACATCTCCACGCATACAATGTTGTATTCCTTTTTGAACAGCAGCACGATAGGCTTCATCGGTATAATTAGAAGATTCAGTACCTACAATACTAAATGGATATTGAGGCACGTCTTTGTTTTTAATACAGGACACCAATGCATCCAATTCAGAATCAATTCCTTCGATTTTATTTTCACAGATATACAATTCGTCTTTAAAATGATTGAATGCAATCACATATTGGTATAAGCGATAGCGCATCAATGGAATCACTGGGGCACCTGGCTTAAATTCAATGGTATCAAAAAATGGGATGGCGTCATAAGTCGTATAGCCATACAAGCCTTGCGCAAAAACAGCTTCTTTTTGATTGGATGGCTGCATCTCGAATTGTTGCATATAGGCCCAAATACGATCAGGCGCATCCTGCACCTTTTGAATCAATTCTTTTTGAGGCTCTTGTTTTGGATATTTATATTCAATTTCATTTAAACTAGAAATTTCAATACCACCAATCGCATTCACTCCAATAAACGAATAACTATTTTCAGCAGCATGGGAATCTGTACTCTCTAATAAAATCGTATCCCTGAATCGATCTCTCAATCGAAGGTAGATGCCAACAGGTGTGAATGTATCGGCTAACATTTTAGTCACCTCTGTTTGTAATAATATTTTTTTCATCTTAGTAGCTTAGTTAAATCATTCGTTAAAAAAACAAACCCCGACAGAATCTGTCGGGGTTGATGTATAGCTTGACAATTATCGTCACGACATTACAATACCCCAACGGAGTTTGTATGCCACCACCAAAAATTGTTTATTGTTTTCATTCGAGTACAAATTTAAGGTATTCGGTATCTTAAACCAAAAAAAACTCTGTGAATGGGCTATTGAATCTTAGGTTTATAAGACCCCCTTGGTGCTAGGCAATGCATCGCTGGCAGGGTTTCGCTTCACAGCCATTTTGATGGCTTTAGCAAAGGCTTTAAAGATGGCTTCGATCTTATGATGTTCATTCTCTCCCTTACAACTTATATTGATATTGGCCTTGGCTGCATCACTAAAGGATTTAAAAAAGTGGAAAAACATCTCAGTTGGCATTTCACCAATTTTTTCTCGTTTAAAGTCTGCGTCCCAAACAATCCAATTTCTTCCACCAAAATCAATCAAGACTTTCGCTTCGGCCTCGTCCATTGGTAAAGCAAATCCATATCTTTCCATTCCTCTTTTGTCCACCAATCCTTTTGCGAAAGCCTCACCTAATGCAATCCCCACATCTTCGATGGTGTGGTGCTCGTCGATATGCAAATCACCATCACATTGAATTTGCATATCCAAGGCGCCATGTCTCGCAATTTGTTCTAACATATGATCAAAAAATCCAAGTCCTGTATGGATAGTGGCTTCGCCCTTCCCATCTAAATTCAATTCAATATGAATTTTAGTTTCTTTGGTATTTCGCTCATGCACCACGGTTCTCAATCCTAATTTCAAAAACTGATAAATCTCTTCCCAATTATTTGCTTCATAAGCAATAAATGGTCTTAATGCAATTTCTTGTTCTGCTGTTAAAGTATGCAGGCTGGATTTTAAATAGATGGCTTTGCATCCTATATTTTTTGCTAATTCAATATCCGACCAACGGTCACCAATGACATAGGATATACTTAAATCAAATTGAGCATCATCCATCAAATGCTTGACTAATCCCGTTCCAGGCTTTCTAGTGGGAGCATTGTCTTTGGCAAATGTCGTATCAATTAATATTTCATCAAATTCAACACCTTCCCCTTTCAATGTGCGCAGCATTAAGTCCTGAATAGGTTGGAATGTCGATGTAGGAAAAGCATCCGTACCTAATCCATCCTGATTGGTCACCATCACTTTATAATAGCCAAATTCATTGGCAATTTTTTGCATGTTGGAAATCACACCAGGCACAAAAATGGTCTTATCAATATGGTCTATCTGAAAATCAGTTGCTGGTTCTTCTAAGACCACACCATCTCTGTCAATGAATAAAATAGGTCGCATCTTTTATTTTTACTTTTATTTTTATTTCTTCTTTTTAGCCGCCTGCACCTGAGCAATTGTAATTGCACTTGCCTTATTGGACCAACTGTTTCTAATATAGGTCAACAAATCTGCCAATTCATTGTCTTTTAAGTCTGGACTAGCTGTCATGGCATTGCTATAATAAAAACCATCTAGTGCAATACGTTCGTTGTATCCGTAGCGGATGATACGCACCAATCTGGCTATGTCTTTTCCAACCACATTGGAAGCGGCATCAAGTGGTGCATTCATATTTGGTACACCTCCCCCATCTGCTTGGTGACAAGCAAGGCATCTAGTCTCATAAATTTTTTTACCCTTTTGCATATTTTGCGCATTCGCCTGAACACAATAAAACAAGGCTACTACAATCAAGTTGACTATTTTAAATTGCATCTTTTGCATACTTATTTATTAAAACTGATTTTAAAAATCGCACCCTTGCTATCATCACTCACATATAAACTTCCATCAGGGCCTTCTGCTAAACCACATGGTCTTGCTTTCGCGCCTCTTGGACTTTTATTGTTATCTGCTCCAGCAAATCCATTGGCAAAAATTTCCCATTCGCCAGAGGGCTTGCCATTCTTAAACGGCACAAAAGCCACAAAATAGCCTTCTTGAGGTAATGGTGCTCTGTTCCAAGAACCATGGAATGCAATGAATGCTCCATTTTTATATTTTGAAGGGAATTGATTGCCTTTGTAAAATAACAAAGCCATTGGCGCCATATGTGCTGGGAAAGCAACCAAAGGATCAAGTGCATTTTTGCCGCCTTCTAATTTTCCATCTCCACCATATTCAGGAGAAAGTATTTTTTTCTTTTGGAATGGGTCGTAATACACATAAGGCCATCCAGCATCGTCCCCTTCTTTCATTTCATACATAGTTTCTGCAGGCAATTCTGCATTTTGAGCATCGGTATACATCGTTGGATAAAAAGTATTCAATTGATCACGACCGTGTTGTGTTACAAATAAACTATTGGTGGAATTGTTCCAATCCAATCCAATCACATTTCTTAATCCTGTAGCATATCTTTTACCTTGTGCATAAGATTGATTTTCTTTGCTGCCATCAAATTTCCAAATACCACCAGCAGAATCTAAAATTGGACAAGGCATCATACCCTTAGATCCAACTGATCTGTCTTTTTCTTGACAAGCATTGGAATAAGCCCCAATATTCACATAGATATTTCCTTGAGGATCTAAAGTGATTGATTTAGAAGCATGTTGTCTTCTGCTATGTAAATTTTGAATAATTGTTTTAGGTGCAGTTGGATTGGTCACTTCTCCATTCGCATCTAATTGATATAAGTACACTGCATCATCAGAGCTTGCATACAATTGATTCCCTTTCACATAAATACCTGTTCCGCCATATTTTCCCCATCCACTTATTTTTTCTGCAATACCATCTCCGTTGGTATCTTCCATGCGCACTATACTTTGCCCTGCCTTGTTTGCATTATTTAATTTTGCAAACAAGACCCCTTTGTCATTGATAGCGATATGTCTTGCAGTACCAATTTGATCTGCAAATAAAGTTGCAGAAAATCCAGCAGGTAATCTTAATCCTGCGTTTTCTTGTGCATTTACCGAAAAAGCAAGAACACAAGCCAATAATAAGTTGCTTAATTTATACATGATGATTGATTTTTGATTGAAATATTTTAGTTTAAAGTTAATTCAAATGTATTAGTTATCCATTGATACATGGCATCTACTAGTAAAGTATTTTCTTGTTCGGTCCCCACTGTGATCCTAAGGCTGTCTTCACATAATTCTAAAGCAGATCGATCTCTTACAATAATGCCTTGACTTAATAAGTATTCATACAATTGTCTTGCCTTTGGGATTTTCACTAAAATAAAATTGGTGTCCGAAGGGAATACTTGAATCACATGAGGCATAGATGCAATCACTTGGGCTAGTGCAATGCGCATGTCAACTAATAATTTGATCATATCATTCACCTGGCCCACTTCCTCTAAAGCCTGCAATGCCAATTCTTGGGTTACAATATTGATATTATAAGGGGCTTTCACTTTATTCATGTACCTAATAATTTCAGGACTTGCAAAACACATGCCTAGTCGCAAACCCGCCAATCCCCATGCCTTACTCAAAGTTTGCAAGACCACTAGGTTTGGATAATCTATCAAGGATTGAACAAATGATTTTTGTTTTGAAAAATTAATATAGGCTTCATCCACCACCACAATACCCTCAAAATGATTCAAGATGGTTTCAATGTCAATTCGATCTAATGAATTACCTGTTGGATTATTAGGAGAACAAATCCAAATGATTTTTGTGTTTGGATTGACCAATTGTTCAATGTGCGCCACATTTAACTGATAATTCGATAGCAAAGGCGCCTTTTGTACGTCGATATCATTGATATTCGCACTGACCTCATACATTGGATAAGTTGGAGGACAAATAATAATATTGTCTTTTCCAGGTTCGCAAAAAGTTCTAAATAAAATATCGATGCATTCGTCACTACCATTGCCAATGAAAATTTGATTGGCTGCAATTTGCTTCACAAAAGCTAATTTTTCTTTTAGTTTTTGTTGATAAGGATCGGGATACCTGTTGTACCATTTTGTTAATGGTGAACCCAAACTATTTTCGTTGGCATCCAATAAAATTTTTGCATCCCCCGTATATTCATCCTTAGCAGATGAATACGGCTTCAATGTTTTTATATTCGGCCTCACTAATTTATCTAATTCAAATCCCATAGTTCAATTTTAAATCGTGCTTAAAATTACATTTTTGATTCTATATCTTTCACTCTAATTGCAACAGCTTGTGCATGGCCTTCCAATTGTTCCCCAGATGCCATTTGAATGACTGTTTGTGCTATATTTTTTAATCCCATCTCGGTCAATTGCTGGAATGTGATCTTTTTTACAAAACTGTCTACACTCACACCACTATAGGCTTTTGCATAGCCATTGGTAGGTAAAGTGTGATTGGTGCCGCTCGCGTAATCTCCCACAGATTCTGGTGAATAATTACCAATAAATACCGATCCAGCATTGATTATTTTTTCAGCAACCACTAATGCATTGTCCACCGATAAAATAAGGTGCTCTGGCGCATAGGCATTGATCAACTGAATGGCGTCATCTCTTAATGCAATTACAATTGCTTTTGAATGGTCTAATG
This sequence comes from Bifidobacterium breve, assembly GCA_943323935.2. Next base: position 1,832 of record CALPJR020000038.1, on the reverse strand, counting down.
CTTTGGTTGCAAAATCTGCTCTTGGCAATGCTGCTAATTGTTGTGCTAATTCTAATTGCACTTGATCTACTATATTTTTATTACTTGCGATCAATAATACTTGGCTATCAGCGCCATGTTCTGCTTGTGATAATAAATCGGCTGCTACAAATGCAGGGACTGCTGTTTCGTCAGCATACACACAAACTTCACTTGGTCCTGCTGGCATATCAATTGCTACCCCCTCTTGTTGGATCAATTGTTTCGCTGCTGTGACATATTGATTCCCTGGACCAAATATTTTAAACACTTTAGGCACCGAAGCTGTGCCGTAGGCCATTGCTGCAATCGCTTGCGCGCCTCCAATGGTATAAATTTGTTCAATGCCCACAAGACCCGCTGCATACAAAATGGCTGGATCAACTGTGCCATCTTTTCTTGGGGGCGTGCATAAAATCACTTCTTTACATCCTGCTAATTTTGCTGGAACGCCTAACATCAATACAGTCGAAAATAAAGGTGCTGTCCCTCCAGGAATATAGATGCCCACTTTTTCGATCCCCACAGCTTTTCTCCAACACCAAACTCCAGGCATGGTCTCTATTTTTTCTTCTTTCTTGATTTGTGCTTGATGGAAAATCTCAATATTCACTTTTGCAGATTGAATCGCAGTTTTTAGTGCAGGCGCAACAAATGCTTCCGAAGCTTCTATCATAGCTGGATCTAAAGCAATTGTGTTTAATTGTACCTGATCAAATGTTTCACTCAATCTCAATAGCGCTGCATCCCCTTCCAAGGCAACAGCGTCTAAAATAGATTGTACTTTAGGCAACAATTCCGCTGCATCAAAATTTGGTCTTTGCAACAATGCTTCCCAGTCCTGTTTATTTGGTTCTTCAAATACTTGCATCTTATAAAATCATTTTTTCGATAGGCACTACCAAAATACCTTCGGCACCTAGCGCTTTTAATTGTTCAATTAAATTCCAAAAATCTGCTTCCTCAATCACCGTATGCACACTGCTCCATCCCTCCGTAGCCAATGGCACAATGGTTGGGCTTTTCATGCCAGGTAGTACAGCAATAATTTTATCTAGTTGTGCATTGGGCGCATTCATTAAAACATATTTATGCTTTTTTGCTTTTTTAACCGACTCCATGCGGAATAATAAGCGCTCCAAGATAGGGACCAATTCGGCTGGAAGGTTGTTTCGTTTAACTAAAACTGCCTGTGAGTTTAAAATCGTCTCCGCTTCCTTCAATCCATTCATAAATAAAGTAGACCCACTACTCACTAAATCACAAACCACATCGGCAAGTCCAATGCCAGGTGCAATTTCGACGCTGCCACTGATCTCGTGGATTTCTGCTTTGACTTGATGTTGGTCCAAATATTTTTGAACCAATACTGGATAGCTAGTTGCAATTTTCTTGCCAGCTAAAAATTGAGGACCAGTGAACTGCTCTCCTTTTTGAATGGCAAAACTCAGTCTGCATTTACCAAATCCAAGTGCATACGCCACTTCTACTTTTTTGGCTTTTTCATAGACCACATTTTCTCCAACAAAACCAATATCTGCTACACCGTCTTGCACATACTGAGGAATATCGTCGTCTCTTAAAAAGAAAACTTCAATTGGGAAATTACTCGCGTCCGCTTTTAATTGATTCACGCCATTACTAATGTCAATGCCGCACTCTTTTAAAAGTTGCATGGAATCTTGGTTTAATCTTCCTGATTTTTGAATCGCTAATTTTAATCGCATATACTATTTATAAAAATTAAAAGGGCTTACTATGAAGTAAGCCCTTTGTTTAATATTGATACATACCAACATCTACAGCTTACCTAT
>CALPJR020000037.1 GCA_943323935.2 Bifidobacterium breve | reverse complement strand
CGAATCATACCTAATACCGTACCGAACAAACCTAATAAGGTTGCAACAGATGCGATGGTAGATAAGAAAACTAAGTTCTTTTCTAACATTGGTAATTCCAATGCAGTTGCTTCTTCGATTTCTTTTTGAATGTTTAATACTTTTTGATCCGTATCTAATTCTGTATTGGTAATCATTTCCTTGTACTTAGTCAAGCCAGATTTCATTACATTACCTACAGAACCTTTTTGCTTATCACAAGCAGCCAAAGCCTTATCCACTTCTTTGTTCGCTAAATGGAATTGAATTTGACGAATGAATTCTGTAATATTTCCATTTCCAGAAGCTTTTTTGATCGTCATTAATCTTTCGATTACGAAAGTTAATACAATCAATAAACAACCAATTAAAATAGGTACTACGATACCACCCTCATACATTTTTGTAAATGTTCCTATTGGTCCTTTGTGCGCTGGCCAGAAACCACCACTTGGATCAGGATTAGTGAAATTACTTGCGTTACCTAGAAAAAAACGCCAGATAACATAGCCTGTTACGATACAAGCTAATGGTGCTAAGGATGCAAACAAGTTACCGCCTTTTTTCGGTGCAGCTTGTTTTGAAGCAGCAGTTGCAGTTGGTTTAGATAAATCAGCCATGATTCAATTGATTTTTGGTTTTAAATTAAATTTATATAAAAGTGATTTAATCCTAGAAACTAAAGCCGATTTTTTTAAGAATCTTAACACTAGGGTTTCTAAGGGCTTACAAAATAAGTAAATTATTGATTGAAACAATTTTCAAGACATTTTTTTATGTAAAAAAATTATTATCAAAATAGTTTAGCCTGAATGGAATATATTTATGGGACGTTTTCAAAAAACTATAATAATCTAATATGAAAAAAAACCTAGCAATTATTAGTCTTTGTGTCCTAATGACAGGCTTTGTCCATGCCCAAAGACCTTTATCACCGCCAGTGGCAGACACCAGTGCTGCAGCAGGCGCGAAAAAAGACCTCCCTGCAAAAACAGGCCCAAAATCCTTTAAAGAATTCATTACCAAGAAGGCTGTGACCCAAAAAGGGGTCTTTACAGTGCACTTACAGGACGATAAGTTCTACTTTGATATCCAAGATAGCCTTTTGGGTAGAGAGTTGATCGCTGTAACCCGCTATGCGAAAGTAGCTGGTGGTGCAAGAAAATATGGTGGTGAGCAAGTGAACGAGCAAACCATCCAATTCGAAAAAGGACCTAATAACCGTATTTTTATGCGTGTGGTATCCCTTATTAGTAGGGCGGATTCAACTCAAACCATCGCAAAAGCGGTTAAAAACTCTTATTTAGACCCAATTGTAGCCGCTTTTGATGTGAAAGCTTACGGAAAAGACTCTTCTAGTTCTATCATTGATGTAACCGACTTTTTTAAAGGTGATAATCAAGCCGTTAGCTTGAGCAGTTTTGAGAAGAGAAACTTTAACCTATCAGGACTTGCTTCTGATCGTTCTTATATTGAAACCATTAAGTCCTACCCTATTAATATTGAAGTTAAAACGGTAAAAACTTACAATGCAAGTTCACCAATGCCAGGAAGTCCTGCAGGTGGTAGCTTTATCCCAGCAGCAGCAAACGCTGGCGCTGTAACCTTTGAATTGAATACTTCTATCTTATTGTTGCCTAAAACACCAATGGGACGTCGTTTGTTTGATTCAAGAGTGGGCTATTTTGCTGATAATTTTGTAGAATATTCAGACGACCAACAAAAAGTAAAAAATCAAGTATTTGCTGTTCGTTATCGTTTAGAACCAAAGCCTCAAGACTTAGAAAAATATAAAAGAGGTGAATTGGTTGAACCAATCAAGCCTATTGTTTATTATGTAGATCCAGCAACACCTAAAAAATGGGTACCTTATTTAATTGCTGGTGTGAACGACTGGAATATTGCATTTGAAAAAGCAGGTTGGAAAAATGCCATCGTAGGAAAAGAATGGCCTAATGATAGCACGATGAGTTTGGAAGACGCACGTTTCTCTGTGATTCGTTATTTCGCTTCTGATATTGAGAATGCTTATGGCCCTCAAGTACATGATCCACGTAGTGGAGAAATTTTAGAAAGCCATGTAGGATGGTATCATAATGTAATGAGCTTAGTACACGACTGGTATATGGTTCAAACAGCAGCAGTTGATCCTGCAGCTAGAAAAATGCACTTTGATGATGAGTTAATGGGGAACTTAATTCGTTTTGTATCCTCTCACGAAATTGGTCATACATTAGGTTTGAGACATAATATGGGTAGTTCAAGTAAAACACCTGTAGAAAAATTAAGAGATAAAACTTGGGTAGAAGCAAATGGCCACACTGCATCTATCATGGACTATGCGCGCTTTAACTATGTTGCACAGCCAGAAGATAAAATTGCACAATCTGGATTGTTCCCAAGAATTGGCGACTATGATAAGTGGGCGATTCAATGGGGTTATACCTACACTGGCGAAAATGATGCACAAGCAGATCGCAAGATCAATAACAAATGGATTATTGACAATTTAAGCAAGAACCCAAGAGTATGGTTTGGTGGTGAAGGCAGAAATGATGACCCAAGAGCTCAAACAGAAGACTTAGGTGATAACTCAATGTTAGCAAGTGAATATGGCATTAAGAATTTGAAAAGAATCTTAGTGAATTTACCAGAGTGGACAAAAGAAGAAGGAGATCGTTATGAAAACTTAAGCCAAATGTATGGTCAAGTAGTTGGTCAATTTAGCAGATACATGGGCCATGTGTTGAGAAATGTCGGAGGTGTTCAAGAAACATTTAAAAGTGTAGAAGAAAAAGGAGATGTATACACACCAACAACAGTTGCAATGCAAAAACAAGCAATGCAATTTTTCCATACACAATTATTTACTACGCCTAAGTGGTTATTGGATGCATCTATTCTAAATAAGTTTGCAAATCCAGTAAGCAATGAGCGTGTACAAACGATACAAACAAGTATTTTAAAATCATTACTAGATAAGGGTAGATTGTATCGTATCACCACAAGCCAAACAAGATTTGGTGCAAGTTCTTATGCATTGAATGAGATGATGGATGATTTAAGAAAGGGCTTATTCAGTGATGTAAGTAAAGCAGATATCTACCGTAGAAATTTACAAAAAACATTTGTAAGTCAATTAGACGAAATGCTTAACCCATCATCTGCATCGGCATCAGCTGCTGCTGGAATGATTCGTATAGGTGCACCAAGTGCAGATGTAGAAAATACAGATGTAGTATCTGAAGCAAAAGCACAATTGAAAAAATTAGCTGCTTCATTACAAGCTGCTAAAGCAACTGCGACAGATGCAAATGCTGTAAATCATATCAATGACTTACAAGACAGAATCAAACAAGCATTAGATCCTAAATAATATTTTTAGAGATCATTGATCTAATAAAAACGCCTCCAAATTTGGAGGCGTTTTTTTATGCTTTGTTTGATTTCTTTACTCGTACCTCAATGCATTGATAGGATTCAATGAAGCGGCTTTCATGGCAGGATAAATCCCTGCAGCCAATCCAACTCCAGAGCAAATAACAATACCTGTAATCACCCAGAACCAAGGGATTACAAAGCCTGTGCTCAACACCACACTAAAAATATTGCCTACCAATACACCTAATAAAATACCAAATACCGCACCTAATAAACTAATAATGACACTTTCAAATAAAAATTGTCTACGTACATCTTTTCGTTTTCCTCCTAAGGCTTTGATCAATCCCACTTCTCTTGTTCTTTCATTCACAGCAACCAACATGATATTCATTAGACCAATGGCCGCACCAATTAAGGTAATCATGCCAATAGCACCAGCTGCACCACTGATTCCAGCTAAAAAGCCAATGAACAATTGCGCAAACTTATCGCTCTTGTCAATGATAAAATTTTCTGACTCTGTTGGAATTAATTTTCTTGCTTTTCTCATCTGCAACATGGCTTCGTCAATGGCAGGCTCTAATTCAACTACATTGTTTACCGCCACACCTAATTGATAAGAAGGATTGCTGTTCTGGTATTGACGTACATTTTTCAATGAAGTCACTATAACATCATCTTGTCTTAGCATCGCACTTGAACCTTTTGCTTTTAATAAACCAATGACACGATAGGGTTTGCCTTGAACTAAAATAATTTTATCGATACTTTTGTCGGGATTTCTAGGAAACAATTTTGTGGCTACACTACTTCCAATCATACAAACATTGCGTCCTGATTGAATGTCCACCGCATTTAAATTTCTACCCACTGCAAGCTGGTAGCCATTGACTGCTAAATAATTTTCATCTGCACCCCACATGCCAATTTGTGGATTCGTTTTTAAATTTTTATAGACAATTTCATTGCCCCCACTTGCTCTTCTATACACACTTACTTGGGCTCTATTAAAACTATAATTATTTTTAAAATAGAGTGATTCTTCTAATTTAAATGGCTTGTCTAAATTTGATTTTTTTTCTTTCTGTCCTTTCTTGGTTTTAGAAAATTCTTCGCCCTTTGGAGGACCACCCATCCTTGCATTCATTTCCTTGTATCTTATAGTAAATGCATTCGCGCCCATGAAAGAGAAATTCTCCTTCAAACTTTGGTTCATAGCCGAGATGGCAGTGATGATGCCAATAAGCGCCATGATACCAAAAGCAATAATTGCAACGGTAATACTGGTTCTTAGCTTATTGCCTTTAACGGTACGCCAAGCCAATATAAATGAGTCCTGTAAGGTCATAAAATCTGTTTATCTGTGCCTAAAGGTAGCACAGATTGAATAAGGTACCACCTTATATACAAAACTTATTGAGGAACGGCTAAAAGTAAAGATAAGAGAGGAATACATTGGGTAAAATACCTAAAGCAAGTATCAAAATTGCAAAAACAAGTAATTTGTACTTATATCCTTGCTCCAGTTCATGCACTGCTGGCTCACCTTCCACAAAATACATGGCTTGGATCAATTTGAAATAATAGTAGATACTTACAGCTGCAAAAAGAATGGCTAAGGCAACCAACCAAAGTCCAATGCCTGATTGCACTGCAGCATTCAACATATAATACTTAGCAAAGAATCCGCCAGTAAGCGGAATACCAGCTAATGACAATAAGAATATAGTGGTCATGCCTGCGATCAATGGTTCTTTTTTAGCTAAACCATTAAATGCTTCAAAACTGTAGTCTTTCATTTTAATCAATACCCCAAATAAGCCAATGCTTGCTACTGAATAAGCCATGATATAAAGCAAGATCCCTTCGTTGGCAAAATTGGTTGGACCATATAAAGCAAAAAGCATAAATCCTACTTGTGCAATACTTGAATAAGCCAACATACGCTTCACACTGCGCTGAAAAACAGCTGTGATATTACCTACAAACAAAGTGGAGATTAACACAAAAGTTAACAATAGTTCCCAGGCATATCCTAGCGCTTTATATTGACTATGAAATAAGACCACAAAAGCAATGATTGCTGTTGCTTTAACAATGGTCGCCATAAAGGACGTAAACACAGTTGGCGCACCATCATACACGTCTGGTGTCCAGAAATGAAACGGTGCTGCAGAGACTTTAAAATTAAATGAAACAAAAATTAAAATTAATCCAGCAGATTGCATGAGTTGCTCTCTCACCATGCCAGTTGCTGGATTCACACTTGGCGCAATCAATTGGAAGGTACCTGTTGCGCCATAAATAAAAGTGATGCCTAATAAAAAAATGCCTGTTGAAAATGCCCCCATTAAAAAATACTTCAAGGCCGCTTCGTTACTATTTAAATTCTTTTTATCTGCACCAGTTAAAATATATAATGGGATGGATAAAATTTCAACACCTATAAATAACATTAGTAAATTATTGAAAGAAGTTAAAATACTAGCACCACATAAAATAAAGAAAATTAAAGCATAAAAGTCTGCTGCATGGTTGCCGATTTTAGCAATCTCATCTCCATTTAACCAAACATATAAGAAGGTTAAAATAAATAAAATGGTATTCACGTATAAACCAAACTGTGTAAAAGCAAGCAAGCCTTTATAATCTACCGGAATTGTATAAATGCCATTTAATTGTAGAACATTGGCTACAATTAAGGCCAAGAGTCCTACTAATGCAATGCGTGTATGCGTTTTCTCATTGTCAAACATCCAAGAAGCAAACATCATTAATACACCTAATAAAGCCGAAGCAATAATTGCGTTCATTATAAATTCATTTAATTATTTGATAAACAATTGTTGTAATGTATCTGCAGTTAAATCAAATAAAGGAGCAGGATATACTCCAGAAATGATCACCACAATTAACAATACGATCAATACAAACTGTGCAGGCAGATTCGGCGCTTGCATCTTGCTCATTTTTTCGCTCACTTCACCATATGCACATTTTTGAACCATATTCAATGTATAAATGGCGGCCAATACAACACTTACACCCGCAGCTGCTGCAATCCAAGGTTTAAATTGGAATAAACTATTGAACATTAAAAACTCACCTATAAATGCATTGGTTAATGGTAAGGCAATATTTGCAAAGGCAAATCCTACAAGTAAAATACCCAAGGTTGGGTTTTGTTTAGCAAGACCACCCATCTCTTTCAAAGACCTTGTGCCTGTTTGTTGCTCAATGATGTCGGCAATAATCCAAAGACCTAATACATTCACGCCATGCGAGAATAATTGTATTAAAACACCTTGAGCGCCTATTTCATTATTAGCAAATAAAGCTGCACTCATCAATCCAATATGCGCAATCGAAGAGTATGCAATCAAACGCTTCATATCGTCTTGACGAATGGCAATAAATGATGCATATAAAATTCCAATCACAGAAAGGATGACTACAAAATTTGAATGTGCACTAAATGCATCTGGGAATAAAGGCATTAACCATCTCATTACACCATACAAGCCCATTTTAACCATCACCGCACTCAATACCATTGTAACTGCAGTAGGGGATTGTTCGTAAGCATCAGGTTGCCATGTATGCAAAGGGAAGATGGGCATCTTAATTGCAAAAGCAGTAAAGAATAAAGCAAATGCAGTTAATTGCTGTCCAGCACTTAAACCAGCTTCTTTGAAAGATTGTATCGCGAAACTTTGATCAGCCGTATGCGTGTAAACCAAAATAATACCAATCAACATGAATAAAGATCCTAAGAAAGTATAAATAAAGAATTTAAAAGTCACTGCAATACGCTTCTCTCCTCCCCAAATTGAACAAAGAAAATACACTGGGATCAATGCTAAT
>CALPJR020000036.1 GCA_943323935.2 Bifidobacterium breve | reverse complement strand
TTTCAAAAAAATGGAAGAGGTTTAAGTAAGGACGACTGGAGAAGAAGCAACTGTGATACCATTGTAAAACAATTGTCTACAACCATTCACAAAGTAAAACCAGGCGTACAATTTGGCATCAGTCCATTTGGTGTTTGGAGAAATCAATCTACGGACCCAAGAGGAAGTAAAACAAAAGCAACAACCAACTATGACGACTTGTATGCAGATATTTTATTGTGGTTAGAAAAAGATTGGATTGATTATGTGGCACCGCAATTGTATTGGGAGCAAGGTCATGCTTTAGCGGACTACAATGAATTGATTGAGTGGTGGAATCGCAATAGTTATGGTAAGAATTTTTATGTGGGTCATGGTATTTATAGAGCAGGCAGCAATGCCGCTTGGAAGTCTCCAAATGAGATTCCAAATCAAATTAAAAAAATGAGGGCTTTAAAAAATACCCATGGCAGTATTTATTTTAGCAGTGCTAGTTTTAAAACCAATGCCAATGGATGGAATGATAGCTTGCAAAATACCTATTACCACCAACCCGCTTTAATAGCGCCAATTGAATGGTTGGTTCAACATAAAATGGTAAGTCCTACAATTGTAAAGCAGGATGAAAATAGTTACAATATTATTGATAGCAACCCTAGCAATACCTTAAAGTATTTTGCATTGATTCAGAAAACCAAAACAGGTTATCAGGTAGCCGCTATCATACCAAAAGAGACAAAGTCTATACAGTTGAATAATTTAGGCATCACTAAATCCAGTTCAGAACCAATTTGGATTGTGGCTGTTGGAAAACAAAATCAATTAAGCAAGTACCAAGTATTAGATTAATGCTCGTAGGTACGTTTTAATGGAAGGTTCTCATTGGCCTTGATAATTAAAGGAACATGCTCTACAATGGTCATGTCATTGTCCAGTCCAAAGGCTTTCTGATCGCTTTGTGATAATTGCTTAATATTAAAATATAAATCCATAATAAAGTCCTCTTTCAATGAAAGTTCATTTTCAATGGAGAAGAAGCTTTCAATAATTACATAGGTAATATCTGCGTGGAAATCTTTTTGTTTTAAAGATTCATACTTGCTGTAGATACCCAATTCCTGACACTCATTCAATTCCTGCATGACTTTCTTAAACAACACATTCACACGAGGCTGAATACGGAAGCCTAATTTAAAATCAACACGCATTACTTTGTCATCAATTAATTCACGAATGCTATAAGACATGCCATATGGAGAATCCGTACGGTCAATATGAATGAACCAATAAATATCAGCACGCTTTGGTTTCTTATTTAAAATAGAATCAATAATACGATGTTCAATTTCTCTGTGATTATTCGCCTTGGTTAAGTACACCAAGTGGGTAGCATATTTAGGCACATCTTTGTCTGCACTCAAGTTGGATAGCTGCTCTAAATAAGTACCTAGCTTCACGAAATCCAGGTATCGATTCGCAATTTTACGCGCACGATGCCATATCGTCATCACAAAAATCATGCTGAAAGAAAATATAAATGTGATCATTGCTTCATGAATTTTCACCACATTGGCTACAAAAAAGGAGACTTCAACAATGCAAAAAACTAAAATGATAAGCGCTACCACCCAGCGATTCCACCTTCTTACATTTAACATGTAAAAATTAATTAAAATGGTGGTCATAATCATTGTGACAATAATGGAGAAACCATAAGCGGCAAGCATGTGTTCACTCTTTCTAAAATAAAGCAGCATGGTCACACAGCCTACCCAAAGAATTAAGTTTAAACTAGGAATATAAATTTGGCCTTTTTGATCTGTGGGAAATTTAACTGTGACACGCGGCCAAAAGTTTAAACTTATGGCTTCATTGATTAAAGTAAAAGAACCACTAATCAAAGCCTGGCTGGCAATAATCGTTGCAATGGTTGCAATACCAATACCAATTAATAAAAACCAATGCGGCATGATTTCAAAAAATGGGTTAATGCCATTTGAAGTAGTGCCAACATGATTTAATAACCAAGCACCTTGTCCCATATAACTCATCACTAGGGCAAATTTTACAAACATCCAGCTTACCTGAATATTTTTACGACCGCAATGACCTAAATCGCTATATAAAGCCTCGGCTCCAGTAGTACATAAAAACACAGCACCCAATAACCAAAAACCTTTAGGGTAGTTTAATAATAAATCAAGTCCATAATAAGGATTCAATGATTTAAGAATTGAGATATTACCAATTACCTGAATCAATCCTAAAATTGTAATCATGGAGAACCATATTAACATAATAGGACCAAATGCAAATCCAATAATTTTTGTACCAAAACGTTGAAAGAAAAAAAGTAGAGAGATGATGGCAAGTACAATACCTACTGTTAAGTCATTACCAGGTACAATAATTTTTTCTAAACCTTTTATGCCCGCCAATCCTTCAATAGCAGAAGACACAGACACGGGTGGTGTAATCATCCCATCTGCTAATAACATAGCTGCTCCTATGATTGCTGGAATATAAATCCATTTTACATAACGACGGATTAATGCAAACAAAGAAAAAATGCCGCCCTCACCTCTATTATCTGCTCTAAGTGTTAAAAACACATATTTAAAAGTAGTCTGTAATGTTAGTGTCCAAAAAACGCAAGAGATAGCACCGTAGATTAATTGTTCTGTAATTACTTTGTGGTTAATGATTGTACTAAATACATACAAAGGAGAGGTTCCAATATCACCGTAAATAATTCCTAAAGTAACTAATAAGCCTGCAACTGAGAATTTGTGGGTATGCCCTGAATTTTGTACCATGGATGAATAATATAGACACCAAAGTTGATACATTTTCTGTACTCAAAAATCAGAATAGGGAACTATTTTTAAAATAAATTCTACAGGGAAATACTAAGGCTTGTAAGCGCCCCACTTATCCTCCACCGCTTTAAAACGGAAATCAAAAATATCCTGCAGCTGCTTTTTGACAAAAAGTACTTGTGCAATATCCCCCAAGAACCCCATCGGGATTTTGTAATGGACAATATCATCCATTTTAACCCCACCCGGCACTGCCTTGAAATGGTGCTGGTGGTGCCACATGGTATAAGGACCAAATCGCTGCTCGTCTACAAAATAGGCGCCTTCTTGCACATGGGTGATTTCGGTCATCCAATACAAAGGAATGTTCATGACCGGCTTCACTGTGTATTCAATGATCTGCCCTGGATACATTTTTTCACCATGGAATTGACTGATGATATTGAACCCCATCTTGGCTGGGGTGATTTTAGCCAAATTGGCTGGACTACTAAAAAAGTCCCAGGCTTCTGTCAAAGAAATTGGGATAAATTGCTCGGTATGGATGGTGTACACTTTAGACATACTTGATTAACAATGCTTTTGGCATTTTGTTGTATGAAATCGCTACAAAGCCATTAATTTTAACCCATGATTAGTAAAGCAGACCAGCAACTGGCTTTTGAAAACCTATACAAAAGATTAAACGAGGCACAAAGAAAGGCAGTGGATACCATTGAGGGACCAGTGATGGTGATTGCAGGACCAGGTACAGGTAAAACACAGATTCTTGGCGCCAGGATTGGAAAAATTTTATTAGAGACAGATACCGCACCAGAAAATATTTTATGTCTTACTTATACGGATGCTGGTGCAATCGCAATGCGCAAAAGATTGATGGATTTTATTGGGACTGCAGCTTATAAAGTAACCATTGCGACCTTCCACTCTTTTTGCAATGATATCATTCAAGACAATTTATCGCTGTTTGAGAAACCAAGTTTAGACCCAATTTCTGAATTGGAAAAAATTGCTTTACTAAAAGAACTCATAGACCAATTTGATAAAACCAATCCTTTAAAGCGATTTAAAGGGGATGTCTATTATGAGATGACCAACCTAAGTAAGTTGTTTAGTGCCATGAAAAAAGAAGGATGGGATGTCACTTTTTTAACTGAACAGATAGATCAATATATTCAGGACATTCCATTTAGAGACGAGTTTGTCTACCAAAGAAAATACAAACAGTTTGAAGCAGGAGCGCTTAAACAGGGGCTTGTAGACGATGCCATTGAAAAAATGGGCAAATTAAAAGCGGCAGTGGCTGCTTTTGACGATTACCAAGGTCTCATGAAAAAACATGGACGTTATGATTTTGATGATATGATCAATTGGGTAATTCTTGCCTTCAAAGAAAATAAAAATCTGTTAGCGCAATACCAAGAACGTTACTTATATATTTTAGTTGATGAATTTCAGGACACCAGTGGTACACAGAATGAACTCGTGCAATTGCTTACCAATTATTGGGAGCAACCCAATTTATTTGTAGTGGGTGATGACGACCAAAGTATTTTTAGATTCCAAGGTGCCAATGTCGAAAACATGTTGCATTTTCAAACGCAGTTCAAAGATGATATCGTCAATATTGTGTTAGAACAAAACTACCGATCCACCCAGCCTATCTTAGATGCGTCTACACAGGTGATCAACCAAAATCAGGAAAGATTGATCAATAAGATTGACGGCTTATCAAAAAATTTAATTGCGTCCCTCCCAGAAAATCAATCCATTGATATTGCACCATCCATCTTGCAATACAATGATCCACAGGAAGAGATGATGGACATCACTGAAAAAATTGCAAAACTCATTGAAAGTGGGACGGACCCAAAAGAGATTGCGGTACTATATAAAGAACATAAGTACGGAACTGAAATTGCCCATTTTTTACAGCAAAAAAATATCCCTATTTACAGCAGAAGAACTGCCAACCTTTTTGATCAAATACTGATTCAGCAGATCTTAAAAATACTAGACTATTTAGCCTGTGAGTGGGATCAACCCAACGAGGGTGCTAATTTATTATTTGAAATACTGCATTTTAAATGGTGGCAGATATCCCCTATCACCATTGCTACGCTTACGGTGGAGGCCAATCAATTAAAATTCAATCATAAAGAAAATAGTTTTAGAAAAGTATTAATTGATAAAACCCAAGAGGTACAAACAGATTTATTTTCAACAGGTGGATTGGCGCAGGTGGCGAAGGCTGTTAAAGTTTTAGAAGACTTAATTGGACAAATCCCCAATGTCACTTTGGTGAATTTGATTGAACAGATTTTACAAAAGACAGGCATCATACAAGCTGTGTTAAATAGTGATGATAAAGCTGCAGAATTGGATATGGTGACTTCCTTTTTTGACTTTATCAAAGAGGAAACGCATCGCAAGCCAAGTTTAGATTTAAAGACCTTGGTTGACATCTTTCGTTTAATGAAACGCGAAGACATCCGCCTGCCATTGCCCATTACCTTAGGCTCAGATGCTGGTGTGAATTTATTGACCACACATAGTAGTAAGGGACTTGAATTTACCCATGTGTTTTTAGCAGGCACCAATGCGGCTTATTGGGAGAAAAAAAGAACGACTGCAGCTGCAGGTTATAAGCTCCCAGATACAGTATTGAGTAGTTTAGAAAGAGCGGATGATAAAGAAGAATTAAGAAGGTTATTTTATGTGGCTATCACAAGAGCAAAAAAACATTTAACCATTTCATATAGTAAGTATAAGGCAGATGGAAAAGAACTTGAGCCGAGTCAATTTCTAATTGAATTAGTACAAGGCAATGATGGTTTGATACAAAATCAGCAACTAGATGCATCCGTTAAAATGCAATATAAATTGCTTAGACTTGAAACCACACTAAAGCCAAGCATTGCGCAATTAGAGGCCGATTTTATCCAGCCCAAATTGGATAAATTTTCGATGAATGTCACCGCATTGAACAATTACTTAAACTGCCCATTGCGTTTTTATTACAATAGTTTAATTCGTGTACCTTCTGGAAAATCAGAAGCGACTACATTTGGTTCTGCGATTCACGATGCACTGAATAAGCTATTTGAAAAAATGCAAAAAGCAGGCAATGTATTTCCCGATAAACAGACACTTGTAGAAGATTTTGAATTCTACATGAAAAGACATCGTGAAGCATTTACACAACAAGAATTTAAAGATCGCCTAGACCTTGGTGGAACTGTCCTTGTCAACTATTATGATTTTTATGTGCAAGGGTGGAATAAAATTGTCGCAACAGAATACAGAATCACCAATATCGTGGTCAATGATATTCCTTTAAAAGGAGCGATAGATAAAATTGAATTCAATGGCAAAGACGTGGTGGTGATTGACTACAAGACGGGCAATATTGATAACGCAAGAGCGCAGCTGATTGGACCAAATGAAAAGAATCCAAATGGAGGAGATTACTGGAGACAGGCCGTGTTTTATAAAATACTCTTAAGGCATCATCCTAAAAATTGGCAGGTCACTAGTGCAGAATTTGATTTTGTGGAACCCAATAAGAAAAAAGCTTTTGAAAAGATTGCCATTGAGATGACAGAAGCAGACATCACCACAGTTCAGCAGCAAATAAAAATGGTTTGGGATAAAATTCAAAAGAAAGATTTTTATACCGGTTGTGGGAAGGAAGATTGTCATTGGTGCAATTTTGTAAAAAACAATGAACTAGCCGTCGCATTACATGCCCTAGAGGAGGAAATTTAACTAAGTTTGCAAACTATGACTCGATTCAAATTGATTCCAGCTATCCTACTCATTTGTTTGACTGCAATGGCGCTCATTCAGGTAGGTGGCTGTGCCAATATTGTACCCCCTTCTGGAGGACCTAGAGATAGTATCCCACCTTATGCTGTATATGCGAAACCAAAAGACTCCAGTACAAACATTGCTCCCAAGGAAATTTTGATCAGCTTTAACGAATACATCACAACCAATGCCATACAAGAACAATTGATTGTATCTCCTAATATTAAGAACAATCCTTTGATAGATCAAAGATTAAATATGGTACGCATTCGCTTATCAGATAGTTTAAATGCAAACACCACTTATAGTTTTCAATTTGGCAATGCATTAAGAGATGTGAATGAAGGCAATATTGCACAAAATTATACCTATGTATTTAGTACAGGAGACAAAATAGACACAGGTAAGCTCTATGGCAAAGTTCAAATAGCTGAAAGTGGATTGGTGGACAGTAGTTTAATTGCAGTATTGCATCCTATTGAAAATGATTCTGCTATTTTCAAAGACAAACCCAATTACTATACAAGGATCAATGGACAAGGTATTTTTGAATTTAAATTTTTACCTGCAACAAATTTTAATATCTACATTGTCCCAAATGATTACAACAAACGATATGATGATTCAACGAAATTATTTGCATTCCTAAACAGTCCTGTACACCCAGCTAAAACAAAGGATAGCATTCAGTTGTATGCATTTGAAGCTAGTCCAAAAAAAGAAAAAAAATTAGCCACT
>CALPJR020000035.1 GCA_943323935.2 Bifidobacterium breve | reverse complement strand
ATATTAGTAATGATCCACCAGATCCAACTTTCAACCTTTTTCTTTGCCATCAACCACATGGCGGTATAAGCAGATGCGCTCGCTAATGCATCTGCCCAAGGAATCGCATCTGGTGCAAAATTGTTTTTCAAAAATTGCAATACAAAGTACAAGAGTGTATAAAATCCAATAAAGACCAGAACCTGTTGTATTCTTTGATTGCTGCTGCTGTTAGTGATTTGTAACACATTGGTGACCTGGTCTTCTTTTTTTCTTGACCACCAATACCAACCATATACACTCATGATGGTATAATAAAGATTCACACTTGCCTCGCCTAATAAATGTCCTTTATAGCTTAAGTAGATATAGAGTGTCGTGTTGATGATACCGGTTGGGAATACTAATATGTTTTCCTTTCGGCTATACCAAACCGACACGATGCCCATGATCACAGCCACTGCTTCTATCCATGTTGTTTGTATCAAACCGTTGTATACTGCAATAAAAAAATCATTCATACGCTAAGATGCTTTCATTTTTTCTAATTGTAATTCCATTCTAAACATTTCGTCACGCAGCTTTGCGGCTTCCATAAAGTCCATTGCCTTGGCCATTTTCTCCATTTGCTTTTTAGTTTGCAAAATCGCTTTCTCCATTTGAGGAATTGTTTCGTATTGGCTATTAGGTTCGGCTACCATATTCAATTCATCGGTGGTGCGAATATTAATATTGTCTTGGGTAAATCCTTTGATATCCAATACTGCGGTTTGCTTCATCACCTGTTCTATTGATTTTACAATAGTGGTTGGTGTAATATTGTGTGCTGTATTATATTGAATTTGTTTTGTTCTTCGACGATTGGTTTCATCAATGGTGCGTTGCATGCTCATTGTTATTTTGTCGCCATAAAAAATAACACGACCGCGTACGTTTCTTGCAGCACGCCCCGATGTTTGAGTCAATGATTTTTCATTTCTTAAAAATCCTTCTTTGTCTGCATCCAGCACTACGACCAATGAAACCTCGGGAAGATCTAATCCCTCTCTCAGTAAGTTCACACCAACCAATACATCAATCACCCCAAGGCGTAGCTCTCTCAATATCTCCACGCGTTCTAGTGCATCAATATCACTGTGTATATATTTTGATTTGATATTAATTTTGGATAAGTATCGATCCATCTCCTCGGCCATCTTTTTAGTTAAGGTCGTCACCAACACACGATCACCCATGTCTACCTGCATGGCTATTTCATCTAACAAATCATCGATTTGATTTTTAGTAGGACGCACTTCGATTGGTGGATCCAATAATCCTGTAGGACGCACCACCTGCTCAACAATAAGTCCATCTGTTTTTTCTAGTTCATATTCTCCCGGCGTGGCGCTTACATAAATGGTTTGTCCAATCACCCTTTCAAACTCATTAAAATTAAGTGGCCTGTTGTCAATCGCGCTTGGTAGTCTAAATCCAAATTCTACTAAATTCATTTTTCTGCTTCTGTCACCGCCATACATTCCAGTTATTTGTGGAATCGTCACATGGCTTTCGTCAATCACACATAAAAAATCTTTTGGAAAATAATCCAATAAACAGAATGGTCTTGTGCCAGGCTTTCGACGGTCAAAAAATCTAGAATAGTTTTCTATCCCTGTGCAATATCCCAACTCTCTAATCATCTCTATATCATATTCAACCCTTTCTTTTATTCTTGCTGCCTCTTGGTGTTTTCCCACATTTTTAAAATATTCTACCTGTGCGCGTAATTCATCCTGTATTTCAATAATAATTTCTTGTAGCATTTCTTTGGGTGCCATATATAAGTTTGCAGGAAAGATGGCAGCGTTCTCCATCGGCTCAATTCTTTTTCCTGTTTCAATTTCTATACTTTCTATTGCTTCAATTTCGTCCCCAAAAAAAGTAATGCGGTATCCATAGTCTACATAAGGTAATCGAATGTCTATGGTGTCGCCATTTACCCTAAATGCACCACGATCAAATTCGGTCACAGAGCGGTGGTATAAACTATTCACAAGTGCGTGTAAAAATGCTTGACGTGATAAAACTTGGCCTTGATGAATTCGAATGATACCGTTTTCATATTCTGTTGGATTACCCATACCATAAATACAGCTCACACTCGCAACAATAATGATATCTCTTCGGCCACTTAATAATTGTGCCGTTGCTTGAAGTCTTAGTTTATCAAGCTCCTCATTAATGCTTAAATCTTTTTCGATATACACGCCCGATGTTGGTAGATACGCCTCTGGTTGATAGTAATCGTAATAAGAAACAAAATACCCTACAGCGTTATCAGGAAAGAATTGTTTAAACTCTCCATACAATTGAGCAACCAGTGTTTTATTATGTGTGAGGACCAGTGTGGGGCGTTGTACGTTTTGAATTAAATTGGCAATGGTAAAAGTTTTACCAGAACCCGTTACGCCCAAGAGTGTTTGTTGTGGATCTCCATTCAGCACACCCTCGGTCAGTTGCGCAATTGCCGTTGGCTGATCGCCCGAGGGTGTGTAGTTGGAATGAAGTTTAAAAGGCATACGCAAAGGTAAGCGCAAACCTTAAATATGTGTATTTAAAAACGATTTATAGTGTTTCTAAATAAGTGGCCAACCTGTTAACCGCTGCTGCGACTTCTCCTATTTGTGTCTTTGTTTCGGACCAATCTTTTTGTTCAATTGCTTCGCGAACGCCCGGTATTGTTTTAACACCATATCCAGTATAAAAACCTGGTGCATACAAACTATGTTTGTACCAAGGTCTACGAGGTAAGCCATTTGTCATTAATAGGGATTGTTCTGCTGCATAAATTTTTGCGTTGATTGCTACAAGTTTTTGTGCATCCGCATTCGCTTTTATTTGCTCTACTTGTTGTGCTGATTTTTCTAAACGTGTTAATGCGTTTAATATGGGTGCAAAATCTACGTATGGCACATCTTCGACCAGGGTTGGTAATTTTAATCCCTCTGTTGGATCTGCCGCAACGGCGTATGCTTTTGTGTTCACCAATTCATTTTCTACTTTTGCTTTTTCACGCATTTGCTCTACGTTGTTCATAAGCTCGGTGATATAACCCTTGACTGTTTTGTGTAATGCGGTAAAATCAAATGGTAACGCGTCTGCCTCGGATAATCTTAATGCGGCACGGCCTGCTGTTTGTGCAAGCGTGACACCATATGCAAATCCAGGGTCTTTGTATTTTGAATAGTGGTCATAAGAATCATAGATAGAATGGTATTCTCCGCCTTCGTTTTCTCCACCGAAACCCAGGTTTAAAGAAGGAACACCGACGTGTTGTATGAAGGAAGAATAATCTGAACCCGATCCCATTGCGCCTAAAGGATAGGTGGTACTATTTAAAATTTCTTTTTTAGTAGCTGTTGTAGTTGCTTCGGTAGCACGACTCGCTCTTTGTCTTTCAAAAATGGTGACACCTGTTTGAGGATCTTGAATGGATTTACTAATGTCTGTGATGAGTCCTGTGAAAGCATGTGAGCCCTCTGCGCCTAAAAAGCCTCTACCATTTCCATCAGAATTGATATAGGCAACTGCTTTCGCTTGTAAAGACGCCGCGTGTTCTTCTACCCACTCAACCGATCCCATTAGGCCCTGCTCTTCGGCATCCCATGCGCAATACACAAGTGTTCTTTTTGGTTTCCATCCTGATTTTACCAATGCACCGATTGCTTGTGCCTCTTCTAATTCTGCCGCCATGCCACTAACTGGGTCGTTTGCGCCGTTTACCCAAGCATCGTGGTGATTTCCCCTAATCACCCATTGGTCTGGGTATTGGCTGCCCTGAATCATTGCGATCACATTGTATGCAGGACGCAATTTCCAATCAAAATCTAGTTTTAGATGCACTTTAGAATTACTAGGTCCGATATGGTAGGTGAAAGGTAGTCCACCCCTCCAAGATTTTGGTGCCACGGGGCCAGCCATGTCTTGTAATAAAGGTGCCGCGTCGCTATAACTAATTGGTAGTACGGGTATTTTTAAAAGATTCTCTGCGTTATTGTGGTCAACCCTTGGGGCGCCATCTACAGAAGCGTAGTTGGGCGTGCTTGGATCTCCGGGATAAATCACCATATCCATAATAGATCCCCTTTGAACACCGTATTTGTTTTTAAACGGACCGGTGGGATACACATCACCAGCGCCATAACCATCATCTTGTGGATCAGAATAGATTAAACAACCAATCGCACCATGTTCTTGTGCTACTTTTGGTTTAATACCCCTCCAGCTTCTGCCATATTTTGCAATCACAATTTTTCCTTTCACATCAATGCCATATTTTGCTAGCGTTTCATAATCTTCAGGTAAACCATAGTTTACAAAAACCAATTCTGCATTTACGTCGCCATCTGCGCTCCAACAATTATAAGTTGGCAATTGATCTGCTTGACCAGAAGTTGCGTCTTCTTTTAAAGCGGGCTCTTTTAATAAAGCTTTGAAATTGGTTGCGCCCTTCATTTCTAGTACACGCGTAATTGGAGTTGGAAATAATAATTGATAGGTTACAATTTTTGTATCCCATCCTGATGCTTTAAATTGTTTAGCAATTTCATCTGCAACAAATTTTCCGCCAACAGATCCAATATGGTGTGGAACCGAAGACATTAATTTAATATTTTCACCAATTCTTTTTGCGCTTAATTGGCTATCAAAGTTTGATTCTAATTTTTTTTGTGCATCTGTGTTTTTAAATCCTGTAAATTGTTGCGCCACACTATTGATGCTTAGATTCAATAAGAATGTGCAAAAAATAATTGCTCTTTTTGTGTTTGCCATGGTTGTATAATTTATTGTATAATTATTATAATTGAGTTTTTTGAAAGCGAATTAAACTTTTCGATTTAAATAGTTGACATAATTAGGAAGCTTGTATTCATATTCACCTTGCATAAACGGAGAAGTCACTAAAAAATCGGCGGTGGTTCTATCGCAAGCCATTGGTAGATTCCAGGCAACCGCTAGTCTTAATAACGCTTTTACATCACTATCGTGTGGTTGCGCTTCCATTGGATCAAAAAAGAAAAAAATCATATCAATATCTCCTGTGGCTATCATGGCACCAATTTGTTGGTCGCCACCGAGTGGACCGCTTAATAATTTAACCACAGGCTGGTCTAATGCCTCTTCTATTAAACGACCCGTTGTTCCGGTTGCAATCAAGCTATGCTTTGAAAGAACAATTTTATTGTGCACCGCCCATTCAATAATGTCCTTTTTTTTATTATCGTGTGCAATTAGGGCGATTTTTTTTCTTTTTTCTAGTTTTCTTATAGATGACATGGTTAAAGTTTTAAAGGTTTATTCTTGTACGCTTTTTGCTATAATTGGTAATGCAACCAAGATAGTTAAAATAATGGTTGTTGGAATTTGAAATAATTTAAGCAACAAAAACAGGATGAATAAAAAAAGAGGGTATGCAAAAAGCAACACGGAAAACAAAACCGAATCATAAAACACGGTGTTGTTTGTTTTTTTGGCTACAAAATTTTTTATGAGCTTATAAAAAGGTTGGTGTATTTTATAAAACAAGTGGTTGGTATTAAATTTCGTGGGGACTGTGGGTATTAAAATATTTTCTCTAAGCTGGTTAAAAACTATTTGATTAAACACCACCCTGTCTCTGCTATTTTGAATCTGAGGAACTATTTTCATTTCTGAAACAACAAGGTTAACTATTTTTCCAATTCCCCTAAATTGATTGAAAGCAATTCCTGTTATATGAACAGTTGGGTGTACGTTTAGTTTTTGAATACCCTCTAAGATTCTAGCAGTGCCTTTTTTAAAAGGTTGTAATTCATTACTATTCACACAAACGCCTTCTATGAAAATTAATACCGCATATCCCTTGCTTAATAATTCAATTGATTTACTAAAGGCATAATCATTCAAGTGTAAAAACTCCTTTCCTTCTCTAAGCCTATACACAGGAATCATATTTAAAGATTCTAATAAAAATCGGTGAATTGGTTTTTTAAAAGCATCCCCTCTTGCTAAAAAATAAACCCTCCTTTTATAATAAGAGCCAATTATTAAAGCATCTAAAAAAGAATTAGGATGGTTTGCGATAATTAATAGTGGTCCGTTTGTTTTAAAAAGTTGTTTGTTTTTAAGGTGTATCTTATTACAGAATAACCATAAACCAGCTTGTATTAATATTTTTAATAATTGCACCACCCTATAAATATAAAAAAACCGCATCACAAATGATGCGGTCATTACCTACTAACCTTAAAAAAACACGTTTAAATTGACTAATGTGCAGCAGCCGCTTCTACCTTAGCTGCTATTTTAGCTCTAATTTTTGCTTCAATCTCGTTTGCCATTTCTGGGTTATCGTGAAGAATTGTTTTAACCGAATCACGTCCTTGGCCTAATTTATTTCCTTCATAACTAAACCAACTACCGCTTTTATTGATTATTTCTAATTCAACACCCATATCAATAATTTCTCCAATTTTACTAATTCCTTCTCCAAAAATAATTTCAAACTCTGCGGCCCTAAATGGAGGAGCTACTTTGTTTTTAACCACTTTCACTTTTACTCTATTTCCTATTGCTTCATCTCCGTCCTTAATTTGTGCCATTCTTCTAATATCTAATCTAACAGATGCATAGAATTTTAAAGCATTACCTCCAGTTGTTGTTTCTGGATTACCAAACATCACACCAATTTTTTCACGTAACTGATTGATGAAAATACAAACCGTACCGGTTTTATTAATTGTTGCAGTTAATTTCCTTAATGCTTGAGACATTAATCTTGCATGTAATCCCATTTTTGAATCGCCCATTTCGCCTTCTAATTCGCTTTTTGGAACCAGTGCAGCAACTGAATCAATTACAACTACATCAATAGCTCCTGATAAAATCAAACGATCTGCGATTTCTAAAGCTTGCTCACCATAATCTGGTTGAGAAACCAATAGATTATCTACATCAACACCTAGGCGTTTTGCATAAGCACTATCAAATGCATGTTCTGCATCAATAATTGCACACATACCACCTTTCTTTTGTGCTTCTGCAATCACATGGATTGCCACAGTTGTTTTACCAGAAGATTCAGGTCCATAAATCTCAATAATTCTTCCTTTTGGTAAACCACCTATTCCTAACGCAGTGTCTAAACCAATTGATCCTGTAGAAATAACTTCTTGAGGCTCTTGACTGCGCTCATTCATCATCATTACACTTCCTTTGCCATAATCCTTATCGATTTTATCGATAGTTAATTTAAGGGCTTTTAATTTTTCTGCGTTACTCATAGCTTGTCGTTTTATGTTTTCGTTTTAATAGAATGTGAAGATAGGGATAAAATGTGAATAAACTAAAATATTTAGTATTATTTTACTAATTTGATTAGTTATT
>CALPJR020000034.1 GCA_943323935.2 Bifidobacterium breve | reverse complement strand
GCGTATCAAACAACCTACCTAAAAGCACATTATCCTGGAGAATATATGTCTGCTGTTTTAAACCATGCAGGCAGTATCGATAAAATCACCTTCTTTATGGAAGAGTGTAAACGCATGGGCATAAAAGTATTGGGACCAAATATCAATGAATCCTTACAAGGTTTTTCTGTGAATAAAAATGGAGAAATACGTTTTGGTTTAGGCGGATTAAAAGGCGTTGGCGAAGCAGCTATTGAAGCCATTATTATTGAGCGAAATAAAGGCGGACATTTTGAGACCATGATTGATTTTATCAAACGTGTGTTGTCAAGAGCAGTCAATAAAAAATCATTAGAAAGTTTAGCCTACTCAGGCACTTTTGATTGTTTTCCTGAATACCACCGTGCACAATATTTTAATACAGGTGATGGAGACCGCACCAATGGGATGGAAAAATTAATTGCCTATGCGCAGGCTATTCAATCTATGACAACTGGCTCTACCAATACCCTATTTGGTGACTTGCCATCTGCCATGCAAGTGCCTATCCCTAAATTAGCCCTCTGCGAGGAATGGACTTTGACCGAAAAATTAGACCATGAGAAAGATATCACAGGTATGTTCATGAGTGGACATCCTTTGGATCATTTTAATTTTGAATTGAAGCATTATGCTTTCACACCAATTAATGAATACAACGAGGTCAAAGACAACCTGATAAGCTTCCCCAATAACCTTGGAAAAAACTTTAAGCTCGCAGGACTAGTAACAGATGTGCAACATAGGATCACCAAAACCGGTAAAAACTTTGGATCATTTGCGATTGAAGATTTTACAGGCAAGACAGACTTTATTTTATGGAGCGAGGACTATGTAAAGTTTCAGAATTATTTAGAAGTAGGGCAAAAAGTATGTATCAATGGTTCCTTTAGAAACAGATTCAACCAACCCAATAATTTTGAATTTAAGTTGCAGAATATGTCTCTATTAGAAACAGTGAAGCAAATGCAAACCCGAACGGTGGAACTGAGTTTACATCCTGCGAATCTAAGAGCCGATATGATTGAATTTTTTGAAAAGAATATCAAAGCAAACCCAGGGAGGACATCTCTAAAAATTACTTTTGTAGAACCAAGGGAGCAACTAGCTGCAAGTTTATTAACGATAGAGAAAGGCTTTTTGATCAATGATGAATTTGTACAATTCTTAGACCTGAACCCAGAATTAAACGTTCAAGTGAAACTAGCCAACTAATTGTCCCCAATAAGGGATTTTTAAGTGGAAAAGTCAAGATGGCAGATATTAAAGTTTGGAGCTAATTTTGTACTACAAGAATAAAGAACAAGAAAAATATAAATATACAATTATGGCATTAGAATTTACAGACGCGAACTTTCAACAAACAGTGATTGAAAGTGACAAACTAAGTGTAATCGATTTTTGGGCAGAATGGTGTGGACCATGTCGTGCAATCGGACCAGTTATCGAAGAATTAGCGGTTCAGTACGAAGGGAAAGTGAATATTGGCAAAGTGAATGTGGATGTGAATCCTACATTGAGCACAAATTTTGGGATCACTTCAATTCCTGCGATCCTTTTTGTGAAAGGTGGTCAAGTGGTAGACAAGCAAATTGGCGCAGTTCCAAAGGCTGTTTTAGACAAGAAGATCCAGTCTCATATGTAATTGAAATAACAGATTATAAGAAATCCTGCTCATTCAACTGAGTGGGATTTTTTATGTACTCTAATCAAAAAAATAACAATAATTTAATTACCTTCCTTTCCTAAATTAACCCCATGGATAGATTCCAAGGCCTGATTGGCATTGTATTGATTTTAATGATTGCTTTTTTGTTTTCTAACAATAAAAAAAATATCAACTATCGCTTAGTACTGAGTGGCTTAGCCCTTCAGTTAACCATTGGTATTTTGATTTTAAAAATACCTGCCATTACAAGATTCTTTCAAATTTTAGGAAAAGGCATGGGTAAGATCGAGGAATTTGCGCGTCAAGGTGCGGCATTTGTATACGGAGGTGTTGCCGCAATGGGTCCCGCTGGCGCAACTGATTTTACCAATGGTGGTTTTGTCTTTGCTTTTAACGTGACTGCGACCATTATATTAGTCTGTGTTTTAGTTGCTTTATTTTATCATTTTGGTATCATGCAACGTATTATATCTGTGATTGCCAAAGCAATGAATTTTATCATGCGCGTGAGTGGCGCAGAAGCGCTTAGTAATGTGGCGAGTGCATTTGTTGGACAGGTAGAAGCACAGGTTATGATTCGTCCCTATTTACCAACGATGACAAAAAGTGAAATCTTAGCGAGCATGAGTGGAAGTTTGGCTTGTATCGCTGGTGGTATATTGGTGGTATATGCAAACATGGGAGCGCAAGCAGGGATGGATTTAGCGCCAAAATTAATCACAGCAAGTTTGATGGCCGCACCTGGTGCATTGGTCATTGCAAAAATATTATTCCCAGAGACGGAAGTTTCTCAAACAATGGGTAAAGTTACATTAGAAGTAAAAAGTCAGTATAGCAACACCATCGACGCCATCACACACGGTGCAGGAGATGGTTTTAAAATTGCGATGAATGTGATTGCGATGTTGATTGGTTTTATTGCTTTGATCGCTTTAGTAGACTGGAGCTTATTAAAAATTGGGCATCTTTTTAGCGCCAATATTGATTTAAGCTTGAACTTTATTTTTAGCAAATTATTTTATCCAATGGCTTGGGCGATGGGTATCCCAACTGTCGATATACAAAATGCAGCCACCTTATTAGGTCAAAAATTAACCATCAATGAATTTGTTGCGTTTAAAAGTTTAACCAGCAAAGTGATCCCAATTGTAACCGAAAAAGGTTTGTTAATTGTGAGTATCGCTATTTGTGGTTTTGCCAATTTTAGCAGTGTAGGTATGTTAATTGGTGGTATTGGTGAACTTGCCCCAACACGCCGTAAAGACCTTGCTGAATTAGGCCTTAAAGCGCTTTTAGCCGGAACTTTAGCTTCCTATTTGTCTGCAAGTATCGCAGGTATTTTAATTGGTTAATTTTTAAATGCCATTAGCACATTCATGGTTAAAGCTTATTCTTATTATAAGGAAAGACTTTAAACATAAGATGGTAATCAAGTGCTTATTGACTAACTTTGTGGCCTAATTTCATAGTTTATGAACAAGGCACAAATTCAAGTTCTGATAGATGCGCAAGCTGATTCAATATTAAAATCCATCGGTCAAAAAATCATTCAAAACGAACGTATCAGTTTTGAAGATGGTGTTGCCTTATTCGAAAAATCATCCCTTCCCTATGTAGGTGCATTGGCCAACTGGAAAAGAAATGAATTACATGGTGATATTACCTATTTCAATCGCAATTTTCATATAGAGCCAACCAATGTCTGCGTCTTCTCTTGTAAATTTTGTTCTTACTCAAAATTATACGCGCATAAAGAAGAAGGATGGGAATTAACGATAGACCAAATGATGGATATTGTTCGTTCTTATGATGGTAAGCCAGTAACAGAAGTACATATTGTAGGTGGTGTGCATCCAAAATTAACTTTAGCATTTTTCTTGGACCTAATGCGCGCCATTAAAGCACATCGTCCCGAATTACATATCAAAGCATTTACACCGGTTGAACTGGATTATATGTTCCGCAAAGCCAAAGTATCTATTCAAGAAGGGATGCGTTTAGCGCATGAAGCAGGATTGGATTCCTTGCCTGGTGGTGGTGCCGAAATTTTTCATCCCGATATTCGTACCATTATTTGTGATGATAAGGTAGATGCCAATGGATGGTTGGAAATTCACCAAACAGCACATGAGCTTGGCATGCATAGTAATGCCACATTATTGTATGGCCATATCGAAAAATATGAGCACCGTGTAGACCATATGGAACGCTTAAGACAATTACAAGACAAAACAAAAGGTTTCAACACATTTATCCCCCTTAAGTTTAGAAACAAGGACAATGAAATGCATGATGTGCCAGAATCCACCATGCTCGAAGATTTAAAAATGTATGCCATCTCAAGATTGTATTTGGATAATTTCCCGCATGTCAAAGCTTACTGGCCAATGCTAGGAAGACAGGTGGCTCAATTAACTTTAAGTTATGGTGTGAATGATATTGATGGCACCATCGACGATACCACTAAGATTTATTCTATGGCTGGAAGTGAAGAACAAAATCCTGCTATGACTACTTTGGAATTGGTAAAACTTATCAAACAAGCAAAAAGAACGCCGATTGAACGTGGCACATTGTACAATGTAATCCAAGATTTTAGTTTGGTTGATGAAGCAGCGATTGAAGCTTAACGGAATTTAACATTCTGCTAATCCAATCGGTATTTGCATGGCCAATCCACCATCTGCAGTCTCTTTGTATTTCACATTCATATCCAAAGCAGTTTGCCACATGGTGTGTATCACTTTATCTAAACTAACCAAGGCATAATCAGGTTTACTTTGCAATGCCAATTGAGCTGCTGTAATGGCTTTGATTGCTCCCATGGTATTGCGTTCAATACATGGAATCTGAACCAATCCCCCCACCGGATCACAGGTTAATCCTAAATGATGTTCCATGGCAATTTCTCCTGCCATTAATACTTGTCGTTGATTGCCCCCTAATAATTCTGTTAAACCTGCTGCGGCCATCGCTGACGAAACCCCAATCTCTGCCTGACATCCACCCATCGCTGCAGAAATGGTCGCACCGTTTTTAAATAAAATACCTATCGCATTTGCAGTCAATAAAAATTTATGAATGTCTTGTTGACTTCCTTTATTACAAAAATTAATCGCATACATCAACACTGCAGGAATCACACCAGCGGCACCATTGGTGGGTGCTGTCACTACCCTACCAAAACTTGCATTTTCTTCGTTCACAGCCAATGCAAAACAACTAACCCAATCTAGTATATAAGAAAAGTCCCCGCCACCACTTTGAATTTGTTGCATCCATGCTTCCATCGTTTGCGTATCTGTTTTTTCCGAGTCATTTTCTTGCTTTAATAATTTTGCATTCAAATCGGAAGCTCTTCTGTGCACTTGTAATCCTCCGGGTAAAATGCCATTCGCATGCACGCCTTTAAAAATACAATCTAGCATAGTCTTCCATAATCGATCCAGACCTTCTTCCAAAGCTTGCTCCGTATGCAATTGTTTTTCGTTTTCTCTAACAATATCAGAAATTGGTAAACCAGTTTTAATACACCAATGAATTAAATCGTTGGTTGAAAAAAAATTAAAGGGTACTTCTATATTGGTTTCCTTTTGGTCTTCAATTAAATGACCCAGCTCTAAACCATCTTCTGAAGCTTCCGTTTCAATAAAACCGCCTCCAACCGAATAATAGGTATAGGTTTTTACACGATCTTTTAATTCAACCACAAATTGCATTGCATTGGGATGATAAGGCAAACTTTTATCTTTTAAAAAAACTAGATGATCGTTGTAGTTGAATTCAATCTCATGTACTCCATCTAATAAAATATGATGGGTGTCCTTAATGGCTTGAACTTTTTGAGCAATCAAACGGGTATCTGTAGTCACAGGATCTTCCCCTTGCAAGCCCATTAATATAGCGGTATCTGTTCCGTGTCCCTTCCCTGTTTTAGCTAAAGAACCATACAAGTATACATGCAAAGCGTTGATATTTTTGATACCCGACAAATCGCTAACCCTTTTCATCACATGCTTCGCAGCCAACCAAGGCCCTAGGGTATGTGAACTTGAAGGTCCTACACCAATTTTAAACATATCGAACACCGAGATAAACTTTTCCATAAGTAAAACAAATTTAAGTGAGTTTACAGTAGATATACACAATTGGGGCATAATTTAATCCTAAAGAAAACCAAAAAGGATGGCTGTTTGGCAATAATTTGCGAAATTTGAATTACAAATAATACAGTATGGAATTATCTTCTCTTTTGAACAGATTTAGTGAACCAGAAACTTTAAAAATGGCCAAATTAGGCCGTGAATTAAGGGCGAAAGGTGTTGATGTAATTGACTTAAGCTTGGGTGAACCCGATTTTGATACCCCACAGCATATTAAAGACGCAGCCATTAAAGCGATCAATGATAACTGGAGTCACTACACCCCAGTGGCTGGTTTTTTGGATTTAAGAGAAGCCGTTTGTACCAAATTAAAAAGAGACAACCATCTTGACTATACCCCAGACCAAATCATCACATCGACTGGTGCAAAGCAAAGTTTAGCCAATGCAATACTGGCTTTAGTAGACGAAGGTGAAGAAGTGATTATACCTACGCCTTATTGGGTGACTTATTCTGAATTGGTAAAAATTGCGCGTGGCAAAGTAGTTGAAATTAGAACCACAGTAGAAGCTGGATTCAAAGCAACGCCTGCACAAATAGAAGCTGCCATTACACCAAAAACAAAAGTATTCATGTTCTCCTCTCCTTGTAATCCTTCTGGTGCAGTATACAGCAAAGCTGAATTAGAAGCATTGGCGAACTTGTTTAAAAAATATCCTCAAATCACCATCTTATCGGATGAGATTTATGAATACATCAACTTTATTGGCAAGCACGAAAGTATTGCGCAGTTTAGTGAGGTCAAAGACCAAGTGATTGTGATCAATGGATTGAGTAAAGGTTTTGCAATGACCGGTTGGCGTTTAGGCTATACCGCATCTAATATTACTTTAGCAAAAGCGATGGAAAAATTACAAGGTCAATTTACCTCTGGTACTAGTTCTATCACCCAAAAAGCCGCAGTAGCTGCCTTGGTGGGCGATTTAAAACCATCTATCGCAATGACAGAAGAATTTACCCGTCGTAGAACAACCACTTTAGCATTGGTGCATGCGATGCCTGGATTTAAATGTTTTGCACCCGAAGGCGCTTTCTATGTATTCCCAGACGTGAGTAGTTATTATGGCAAATCTGATGGACAACATACCATTACCAACGCCTCTGACTTTAGCATGTTCTTATTGAATACGGCGCATGTATCGTCTGTAATGGGGGATGCATTTGGTGAGCCGCATTGTGTACGTTTCTCTTTTGCAAATAGTATGGAGAATATCGAAAAAGCTTGGGCAAGAATTAGAGAAGCATTGGCTACTTTAAAATAAGCCCTCCTATTCATGACGCCAGAAAAATTTCAAATGTTTGAAAATCGATTGCTTAAAAATTATAAGCATCGATTAAAGCAAGCAAAGCGACTCAATGTCACTTGCTGGAGACTTTATGACCATGACTTACCTGAATTTCCCATATGTGTGGAATTTTATGAGGATTTTATTTATATCGCGGAATACAATAGACGACATGCATTAACAGACGAGGAACATGAAATTTGGTTCAATGAAACCAAAAAAATCATTGCAGACATGACAGGTGTTCCTACTGATAAAATGTATGTGAAATTGCGCAAGCGTATGTCTCATCGTGAAG
>CALPJR020000033.1 GCA_943323935.2 Bifidobacterium breve | reverse complement strand
GGATTAACTCCAAAACATATAGATATTGAAGAGCTACTAGCGCATATAAAATTTGAACCAACTTATCCTAGCATTTTGAATGGAGATTTCACCAGTTCCAATGAGGTTCAATTTCCTTGCCCAGTACCCGATTTTGGTTTAACAAAAATCACCTTATCACCGGGGGAAACTTACACAAACGAGACCAATTCCTTTGAAATGTTTTTAGTGATGCAAGGGGATGTCCAATTGGATCATATTGACTTAAAGCCCGGAGAATTGGCAGCAGTCAAGGCTGGAGCAGCCTTTCATATCCAACAAACTGGGTCCGAAACGGCTGTTTTATTCAAATCATTTGTACCATAATGGAATTATACACATTTGAGGAAAATCAATCCTGCAGAAAACTAACCATTTATGTATATTTGTTTTCATAAATAATATTTTAAATAGCAACTGATGAAACTGAACAAAGAAATAGTGATTGCCTTAATAATAATGATTGTAACGAGTGCTTTATATAGAGTGTTGCCAGGAAGACCATTTGGTTTTGCGCCTCAAATTGCGATTGCTTTATTCAGTGGTTCTTTGTTTGTAAAAAACAAACATTTTGCATTTTTGTTACCGCTTGTTTCAATGTTCTTATCTGACTTATTATACCAAGTTTTATATGTCAACCATTTAACAACCATTCAAGGTTTTTATGATGGACAATGGCAGAACTATTTATTAATTGCTGCAACTGCAATTTTTGGATTTGGTTTACAAACAAACAATGTAAGCAAATTTGCAGGTAATTTTATCGCTGCTCCAACTGTCTATTTCCTAGTTTCAAACTTTATGGTATGGGCTAGTTTTGGTGGTTACCAACGTCCTTTGACATCTTCAGGTTTACTACAAACAATGGTAGACGGTTTACCATTTTATGGATACAGTGTAGCAGGTACTTTCGTCTTTGGTGCAGTGATGTTTGGCGGATTGAAACTCATTCAGCCTAAATTAAAAGCGATTAAAGTTAAAAGCTAGATTTTTTAATACATTTATAAAAAGCCCCTCTTTTATTTGAATGAGGGGCTTTTTTATGCTAAGTAGGATTATTTCTTAGGATCTACCTGTTCGTAAAATTCGTCAATTTGCCAAGGTCCTGAATCTGCAGCCATAGTGGCTAACTCGTCACATCGATTATTATAAGGGTTGTCTGCATGTCCTTTCACCCAATGAAATTTCACTTTATATATTTTAGAGAGCTCATAGAAGGCTAGCCAAAGGTCTTTGTTCTTTTTGCCTCCTTTAAAGTCTGTTTTAATCCAGTTGTCTAACCATTTTTTCTCTACAGATTCAACCACGTATTTACTATCTGTATATACAAGAATCGGTAATTTTTTAGTCTTTAAAATTGAAATGGCTTTGATCACAGCCAATAGCTCCATTCGATTATTGGTGGTATGTTTATAAGCTTCGGCGATCTCTTTGACCTTCTCGCCCCATATCAAAATGGCACCAAAACCGCCTGGTCCTGGATTGCCTCTTGCCGAGCCGTCAGTATAGATAATAATTTTGTCCATTGCTCCCATTCTTGGTCGAAAGCAAGATACAATAATTTGATTAGTTAAGGCTATTTCATTGAATTTGTAATTATCTTTAGCGCCATTCGAAACAAGATTGAATATGATTGAAAAACTGAATTTCCATTTAAGATTTAAGACCAATTTTGGTCAAACTATTTTCATTACTGGTAACCACCCTTTATTAGGCAATGGCAATATCGAAGCGGCTGTTCCAATGGTATATTTAAATGAGGACTATTGGGTCTTGCATTTAGCAACAAAAGGATTATTGAAGGCCGAAACGATTCGCTATAGTTATTTTATTCAAAATGCAGATGGGACTAGAATTTTTGATTGGGGTTCAGATAAATCTATCATCGTAGATCAATTGGCCACAAAGGAATTGGTTTTGATAGATGCCTGGAATTTTACTGGATATATTGACAATGCATTTTATACTGCACCTTTTGCAAATGTGTTATTACAAAGCAAGGGGCATCAAGTAAAACCAGACCATCCAAAAAATGCAACCCATGTTTTTAGAGTGAAAGCACCCTTACTAACTACAAATCAAACAATTTGTATCATTGGAGAGGCTAAAGAAATTGGTGGATGGGATGCGACCAAAG
The DNA here is from genome assembly GCA_943323935.2 of Bifidobacterium breve. Next base: position 5,508 of record CALPJR020000033.1, on the reverse strand, counting down.
CTTTGCCATTAAATAAAATAATAGATCAACCTTATTATGAAATTGCTTTGAACTTAAGTAAATGCGATTTCCCTTTGGTGTATAAGTTTGGTATTTATGATACAGCACTAAAAAAGTTTGTTTCATTCGAATCTGGGAACAATAGGGTTTTGTACGAGCCAGTTAGTAAAAATAAATTGGTACTTGTTCAAGATGGATTTGCACAAGTAGGCCATAATCAATGGAAAGGAGCTGGCGTTGCCATTCCTGTTTTTTCATTAAGATCCAAGCAAAGTATCGGTGTTGGAGAATTTAGTGATATTAAATTATTGGCAGACTGGTCTAAAAAAATTGGTTTAAAATTAATTCAGTTATTACCTATTAATGATACGACTGCAACACATAGCTGGATGGATTCATATCCTTATGCAGCTATTTCGGCTTTTGCTTTACATCCAATGTATATTCGTTTATCTGAATTGGTAGATGCTGATCAAGCGCATTTAATTCAAGATGCAGTGGATCAACAAATGGCATTGAACAACTTGTCAGTGGTAGATTATGAAGCAGTGCTGTCTGTAAAGTGGAAAGCATTAAAAGCAGTTTATACAAGCAATGGTGAAAGAGATTTAGCAACAGTTGCATTTAAACAATTTTTTAATGACAATCAAGCCTGGTTGGTACCATATAGTGCATTTTCTTATTTAAGGGATTTACATGGGACTGTAGACTTTAACAATTGGCCTAGTCATGCTTCATTCAATACATCAGCAATCGATCAATTGGTAAATCCAAAGTCAAAGACATATGCTGAAATTGCCTTCTTTTATTTTGTACAATTTCATTTACACCTTCAATTAAAAGAAGCGACCGATTATGCACATGCACAGGGTGTCGTATTAAAAGGAGATATCCCAATTGGGGTGTATCGTTTTGGTGCAGACGCATGGCAGCACCCACATTTATTTCATATGGATAAGCAAGCGGGTGCGCCGCCGGATGATTTTGCCGTGTCGGGACAAAATTGGGGTTTCCCTACATACAATTGGGACCAGATGGCTGCAGATGGTTTTGCTTGGTGGAAGTCTAGGTTTGATCAAATGAAATACTATTTTGATGCATTTAGGATTGATCATATTTTAGGTTTCTTTAGAATTTGGAGTATTCCAATGCACGCAGTAGAAGGAATTTTAGGACATTTTGTTCCAGCTATTCCTTTAGGCATCAATGAATTGAATGCAAAAGGGATTGCTTTTGATCACTATCGATTCACGATGCCATATATCAATGAAACTATTTTATTTCAAGTATTTGGTTATGACAATAATTATGTCAAGTCCAATTTCCTAGAGTCAATAGGAGATGAACATTTTGCTTTGTTGCCAGCATTTAAAACACAAAGGGCAGTGGAAGCGCATTTTGAACAACAAGAACAGACAGCATTCAATTCCAAGATAAAACAAGGACTATACGATTTAATTTCGAATGTTATTTTGCTTGAAGGGGATCAACCACAAGCATATCATTTTAGATTCAATATTGGAAATACCAGCTCGTTTAATCATTTAAACAAAAGCACGCAAAACAAATTGCATGAATTGTATGATGACTATTTCTTTAAGCGTCAGGATGCAGCTTGGGAGAAAGAAGCCATGAAAAAACTACCCATGTTAAAGCGCTCAACGAATATGTTGATCTGTGGTGAGGATCTAGGATTGGTGCCATCCTGTGTGCCACATGTGATGTATCAATTAGGGATGCTAAGTTTAGAAGTACAAAGAATGCCAAAAGCAAATCATAAAACATTCTTCCATCCAAATGATGCACCTTATTTAAGTGTGGTTACGCCTTCGTCACATGATACAAGTACGATAAGAGGATGGTGGGAGGAAGATAGCGCAAAGACACAACAGTTTTATCAGTATGAAATGGGTCAACAAGGTAAAGCACCAGTCTATTGTGATGGATGGGTTAATAAGGCAATTTTATCGCAGCATTTGTATTCCCCTGCCATGTGGGCTATTTTCCAATTGCAAGATTTTATGGGTATCGATGAATCATTAAGAAGATCAGATCCTAACGAAGAACGCATTAATGTGCCAGCGAATCCAAAACATTATTGGAGGTATAGAATGCATATCAACTTAGAACAGTTAATAGAGGCAGAACAATTTAATCAAGAATGGTTTCATTTGATCCAATCAAGTGGAAGAGCATAAATAAAAATTAGTACAAGTGCAATTAGATTTTTGGGAACAGAGTTTACCTTTCGAATATCCGTTTACCATTTCAAATGGTAGAACAAAGACGCATCAACATAGTTTGATGGTGCGCTTGTCATTGGGTAATTGGTCAGGCTTTGGAGAAGCCCCAGCGATTGTGTATTATAATGTAACTGTTGCAGATATGATGGCGCAGTTGGAAAAGCAACAAAAATTAATTGAAAAGTTTGCATTGATTGACCCAGAAAGATTTTGGCATTTCTTACACCATCTTTTTCCAAATGATCCTTTTTTAGTTTGTGCTTTGGATATGGCTGGATGGGATTTATGGGGCCAGATGAAAAAACAACCCTTACATCAGTTATGGAATACCAATTGGGCTACTGAGGGTAATGCACAACCACCCATTTGTGATTACACATTGGGAATAGACCCAATAGAAAAGATGGTACAAAAAATGGAAGCGCATCCATGGCCTATTTATAAAGTGAAAGTAGGGACGGAATATGATATAGAAATGATCACAGCTTTAAGAAAGCATACCGACAAACCAATCCGTGTAGATGCCAATGCAGGATGGACTACCGAGGAAGCGCTTTTAAAAATTTCAGCATTGGCTCAACTAGGAGTTGAACTAGTAGAACAACCTTTAGCAAAAGACAATTGGGAGGGTATGGCACAATTGAAACAACAAGCTATTTTGCCCTTGTTTGCAGATGAATCCTGTGTGTTTGAAAAAGATGTGGCTACCTGTGCAAATTATTTTGATGGTATCAATATTAAACTCACAAAATGTAGTGGATTGACCCCAGCCTTGCGCATGATCAAAGAAGCACGTGACTTGGGTTTAAAAGTAATGATGGGAAGTATGAATGAGTCTGTGATTGGATCTGCTGCTATAGCGCAATTTTTACCTCAATTAGATTATGTGGACATGGATGGCCCATTATTAATGACCCAATTAAATGGGGTAGGTTTAAATTATAGTTTCAACAATAAAAATGGGATGATTGAACCATTAACGCATCCAGGATTAGGTGTTGCTTTTAGAATGCCTTTTGATAAATAAATAACATGACACCAGAACGCACTCAGAAATTATTAAAAGTATTACACCAACGTCAAGCAAATTTGACGCTGATCATGGAGAATGTGCAAGACCCGCATAATATTTCTGCAGTGCTAAGAACCTGCGATGCAGTGGGGATACAAGAAGTATATGTATTGAGCACCGAATTGCCTAGGTACAAACATTTTGGTTATAAAAGTAGTAGCAGTGCCATTAAATGGTTAACGATTCATGAATACGATGACGTTCAAAAATGCGTAACAGATGTTCGTAAAAAATTTAAAACCATTTTAACTACGCATTTATCAAGTGATGCGATAGATCTACATGCGATTGATTTTACCCAATCTATCGCATTGGTTTTTGGCAATGAACATGACGGGGTATCAGAAACACTTCGTGGTTTAGCCGATGGTAATTTTATCATCCCTCAAATGGGGATTATACAGAGTTTAAATATATCAGTAGCTTGTGCTGTGACGATTTATGAAGCCATGCGACAAAAAAGAAACGCAGGTCAATATGATGGGTGTAGTTTGCCTGCAGCACAGTTGGCACAATTAAAAACGGAGTGGGGGTTTGAAGAAGCAGAATAATTACTTCTATAATATTTCCTAGCCTTACATTTGTTCAGGAACCTCAATACCTAAAACTTGCATGGCTTGCTTTAAAGTAGCTGCAGTTAAAATGCCTAATTGGATTCTCAAATTTTTCTTGTCTTCGGTTTCTGCATTAGCTATAGAAAGCTCTGCGTAGAAACTATTGAATAATTTAGCTAGGTTAAAAGCATAGATCGCCAACTTAGATGGGTCTAAAGCTTCTGCAGCTTCATTGACTTCTGCCGAAAAATTAGCCAATTGCATTGCAAGTGCTTTTTCCAATGGCAATAATGAAGTACCAACTTGATTTACTGTAGTACCCGTTTTTCTTAAGATACTTTTAATTCTTGCATGAGTATATTGTATGAATGGACCAGTGAAACCATGGAAATCAATACTTTCCTCCGGATTAAAGATCATCTTCTTTTTAGGATCTACCCTTAATAAAAAGAATTTCAAAGCACCTAATCCAATCGTATCATATAATTTTTCTAATTGCGCAGCAGTAAAATCATCTACTTTGCCAAGTGATTCCGTTTTTTCTTTTGCAATTTGAATCATACCGTCTACTAATTCGTCTGCATCTACCACGGTACCTTCTCTGCTCTTCATTTTGCCAGTTGGCAATTCTACCATCCCATAACTTAAATGGTAGATACCATCTGAAGCAGGTAATTGTAATTTTTGACAAATCAATTTCAATACTTTGAAGTGGTAGTTTTGTTCGTCACCCACTACATAAATGCTTGCGTCTGTATTGAATTCTTTTTGTTTTAGCTCAGCTAGGCCAATATCCTGTGTGATGTAAACGGAAGTCCCATCTTTTCTTCTTACTATTTTTTCGTCCAACCCTTCACCAGTTAAATCAATCCAGACAGAACTATCTTCTTTTTGATAGAATACTTTTTTTGATAATCCTTGATCCACTAAATCTTTTCCTAATAAATAGGTATTGCTCTCGTAATAGGTTTTTAAAAAGTCGGAACCTATTTTTTTATACGTCACATCAAATCCTGCATACACCCATTCGTTCATGCTTTTCCAAAGGGCCATGGTGTCTGCATCGCCTTGCTCCCATTTCAATAACATGGCCTGTGCGGCTTTTTGAATAGGGGCTTCTTGCTCAGCAATTTCTTTAGACATGCCACCAGCAATCAATGTTTCCATTTCTGCTTTGTATGCGTCGTTGTATTTGACATAATAATCACCTACAAAATGGTCGCCCTTCATATTCGTACTTGCAGGTGTTGCGCCATTTGCAAATAATTGCCAAGCAATCATGCTCTTACAAATATGAATCCCTCTATCATTTACGATACAAGTTTTAACTACATTGTTGCCTTGTAGTTTTAATATCTCCGCAATGCTCCATCCTAAAAAGTTATTTCTAAGGTGCCCTAAGTGCAATGGCTTATTGGTATTAGGGGAGGAATACTCCACCATAATTTTTTTAGGATCTGCTGTAGGCGTTACTAATTTGTTGGTATCTGTTGCTTGAATATAGTCCAACCAAAACTGGTCACTGATCGTAAAGTTCAAAAAGCCTTTCACAATATTAAATGCGGTGATTGTCCCTGGCATTTTAGCCATAACCGCTTCGCCTAATGCATTGCCCAATTCATCGGGGCTCTTGCCTAAT
>CALPJR020000032.1 GCA_943323935.2 Bifidobacterium breve | reverse complement strand
TTGTTGGCAAAACGAAAAAGATGTGAATGAAATTGACCAAGCTTTTATTAAAGGAGTGAAGTTCTATTATGTGAAAAATATGCAACAGGTGCTAGATTTAGCCCTTGTTTAATTGATTTTTAAATTTCAAACCCTAGCTTTGTTGCATGCGTTCGATTCAATTCATCTTCAGGCTAGGGTTTTTGATTGCCTGCTATTTTAATAGCGGATGGTTTATTGGAGGCAATCCGATTTTTGCACAAACTACAGCAGGAAATGCAGTGTATCAATTCCTAAAATTGCCTAACTCTGCTAAAGCAACAAGTTTAGGTGGGCTTAATATCAGTTCTATTGGGAATGACCTAGGTTTAGCAATGACACAGCCTGCTTTATTATCAACGAACTTAGACGGAGAGTTACAAGTAAGTGTGAAGCCTTATTTTGCGGGTATTCAGCAATATGATTTAAACGGAGCCAATAAATTAAAATCTGATTGGGTGGTAGGATGGGGTGTGCACTTTATGGACTATGGTAATATTACTCAAACGGATTTCTTAGGCAATGAATTTGGGTCAATCAATCCAAATGAATATGCTATTCAGGTAGGTATCGCAAAAACCTATAGGGAATTTTTTCATTTTGGCACACAAATAAAATTCATACAATCCAACTACGGTCCTTTTAGATCCAATGGTATAGCAATGGATGTTGGTGTCAGCTATTTTGCGCCAAATGGATTGTCACAATGGAGTATTTTATTACAAAATGTAGGGACGCAATTAAAATATTTTCAAGTAAAGGAAGAACTACCTTTGAATTTAGTGCTTGGCTGGTCCAAAAAATTAGCCAATGCACCTTTGCAATTTTCGGTGACAGCAGAGCGATTGTCTGTTTGGAATGACAACTATTATGACATGGATTTTTACAATGCTGAAGGGTATCAAAAACCTGGCTCACTTCAAAATATATTTAACCACCTTATTGTAGGATCGCAATTGTATATTGGGCAAAGTTTTGAAATAGATCTTGGCTATCATTTTGCACGAAGATTCGAATTGAATCTGCCCAATCAGCCCAATAGTTTAAATGGATTAAGTGCTGGTTTTAGTTTCCCTTATAAAAGAGTACAATTTCAATATGGTACAGGCTTTTTTCAAAGAAATAATTACCATCATTTTACATTGCAATATGCATTGCGACAAAAAGAGTAGACCCAAATTTATTCAGAAGTAGCATCATTTTGTATTATTAATTACAATTGCTTGTTGCAAACTTCCAATTGCATTTACTGTTGTTTCTTAGGCATCACTGCTTTTGGTTTATTAGCAGGCGTAGTCGCTTGTTTGGGTTCTGTTGTTGGCTTTTTAGGCAATGTAGATTTGTTGACTGGAGGATTATTTGTAGCTGGAACTTCAATCGTTGGTTCGTTATTAGAAATTAAGCTGTAATCTGATTCTGCTGCAATGCCCTCTGCATCTGTATCTGGCACTGTTAAATCTATACTTGAATCCTTGCCAACAAAATTGACATTAAAGTCTGTACTTAAATTATCAGGCCTCACAAAGCTTGCGTTTCTGTCTAAATTACTTGCTGGATCGTTTGCAACCTTATTCATAAAATAGGCCCAAATAGGTAAGGAGCCATGTGCGCCTTGTCCAAAATAATTATCTGTAAAACGTATGTAGCGATCATCTGCACCAACCCATGCACCTGCAAGTATTTGTGGTGTGTATCCCATAAACCATAAGTCACTATTATCATTGGTGGTACCTGTTTTTCCTGCTACTGCTTGCGTTCCAATATCATAAGAATACATGCTTCTACCAGTACCTTTTGAAATCACACCCTCCATCATACTTACCATCGAGTAGGCCGTTAATTCACTAATCACTTTTCTTCTTTGTGGAGAGAAACTCTCTAATACATTTCCATTTTTATCCTCGATACGATTGATGAAAAATGGCTGAGCATTGTATCCAGCACCTGGGAACATGGTATATGCTTGCACCATCTCGAACAAGGACACTTCACATGCACCTAAAGCAATAGAAGGATAAGCAGGGATATCAGCTTGAATATTTGATTTCTTTAAATAGGCAACCAGTTCTTTTGCTGCTTCGTTGCCATCTCCATTAATCTGTTTCATGATATAGGCAGTGGCACAGTTTCTAGATTCGGCCAAAGCTTGCGCCATTGGCATGGCTTGTCCTGTACAAGATTTCGGCGTATTAGGTACCATCCCGTACCCTTCAAAATTTTGTTGTTGATCCTGTACAATACTAAATGGCGTGAAGCCAGCTTTTTCAATGGCTAAAGAATACAATAAAGGCTTCATGGTAGAGCCTACTTGTCTTCTTGTATTGATATTGACGTGGTCATATTTAAATGTCTTAAAATCAATACCTCCCACCCATGCTTTGACTTCACCAGTGAAAGGGTCTACTGCTAAAAATCCGGTTTGCAGCATTTGCTTATGGTACTTTAAAGAGTCCATTGGCGTCATGATGGTATCAATAAACCTGTTTTTATTCCATGCAAAAACGCGCATCGGCAAAACCTCATCAAATGTTTTTCTGATGTCTGTTTCTTCCATTTCCTCACGTTTCAAATTTCTCCAACGATCTGTTTGTTTAACCGCTAATTCCAATTGGCTACTAAAGTCTTTCCAAACAGAACCTGTTTTAATATTGGATTGTTTGTTAAATTCTCTTTGCAAGTAGGCCATATGTCTTGCCACCGCTTCTTCTGCGTACAATTGCATACGTGGGTTGATGGTCGTATAAATTTTTAAACCATCTCTGTATAAGTTATACGCATCCCCATTATTCTTCTTGTGTTCCTTACACCATTTTTTCATGTACTCGCCGAGGTAACTTCTAAAGTAGGGGCCAAGGCCATTGTTTTCGTCTAGTTTCTTGAAATTAGTCACCAAAGGCAATGCTTTTAATGCTGTTGCTTGATCGTTGGTGATGTATTTTTCACCAGCCATTCTATTCAATACCAAGTTTCTTCTATCAATAGCTAATTTAGGATTCCTATTGGGATTGTATTTAGTAGGTGCATTGATCATACCAATCAATAATGCAGCTTCTTCGATGGTTAAACGATCTGGTTCCTTTTGGAAAAAAGACCTAGAGGCATTGCTCACACCAAAAAGATTCTCACTAAAAGGTACTGTGTTTAAATATAAAGTGATGATTTCTTGTTTAGTGAAATTGCGCTCTAATTTAATGGCAATGATACTTTCTTTAATTTTTTGAATGACTCTTAAGAGTTTATTTTTGGTACCCCAGTTATCAGTAAACAAGTTCTTTGCCGTCTGCATGGTGATGGTAGATGCACCACCTTGACTACCAAGAAAGGCAACCGCTCTCAATAAGCCTTCACCGTCAATCCCATAGTGGTCATAAAAACGTTTATCCTCTGTTGCTACAAGTGCTTGTAATAAGTAGGGGCTAATATCTCTGTATTTCACACTAATTCTATCTTCTAAATAAAACTTACCCATCGGAGTCCCATCTTGCGCGTAGACCTGACTAGCCAGTGATGCTGTTGGGTTCTCAATATCATCCAAATCGGGCATATCTCCAATCCACCCAAAATTGAGCATGAGTATAAATAGTAAAAAGATACCTGCTGCAATGAGGTAATATTTCCAGAATAGTCTTACCCAATTCTTAGGTCCTTTTTTAATTTCTTTTGCTGTTGTTTTATTTTCTGAATTCACTTTTTACCTATTAAGGTTTAAAATAATAATTTGATTTGTCACGTCTATACAGATCTAATTGTTCTTGATTATTAATTAGAATGATATTAGATTTTCCAATCAAAGTTAGGTCGTATTGTTTTTTTGAAACAAAGGAGATGATTTCTGTACTTAATCTAGGCTTCACTTTATTGATATAGGCTAGACCATCGGACGCTTTTGTGAATGGCCCAATCCATACAATATGACTTTGGTCGGTAAACTGTACGAAAGTTACTGTAAGGTTAAGTTGTTTAAATGCTTCTGCATTATAGTCTTTGAATGCATTTTGAATTTCTTTCACAAAAACAGCAGAAACATTCATCGTCTGTAAAGCAATATAATGTTGTTCTAAGCTATCATTGGTAAAAGTAATTTGATTGATTACAGTTTTGGCAAGGGTTGTATCATTTTTTGTATTGACTGCCATTTTTAAATTTGGATTGCCTTTGCCATTAAAACTACTATCATTCTTTATGTTGACAGCAGGTGCTTTGCTTTGAACAATGGCTTCTTCTTTGGTATTAACCACTTTAGTTGGTTTTTCTATTTTCAATGCTGTCAGATAGGCCTCGGTTGCTTTTCTGTTATTGATCTCAGTGATAATATTTCTTGCTCTTGCCTTAATGGACTCGCTTCTATTTTGTGCAATAATTTCATTACAGTATTCAATTGCGATGCTGTCTTTGCCTGATTGAGCATACATTTTAACTTTTAAAAACTGATAGGGGGTATTCCATTTTGTACCTTTGAATTGCTTTTGTACTTCCTCCATTTGAGCACCAAATTGATCCCAATCTCCTATTTGTGCTAAAAAATAAACTGCTTTGTATGCCTCAGCACTATTTTTATCTATACGGTCAAGATTCTCTTTAGCTTTCTTCTTTTGAACATAGATACCTTCTGGAAATTGTTTTGTAATAAGTGCTATAATACTATCAGAACTAGTTGTTTGTCCAATATGCAAGTAATGGCTTGCTAAATCGAGTAAAGCACTTTCAGTCGTTGTTGGTTCAATGTTACTTCGAATCACCGCTTTATATCTAGGTAAAGCTTTTTCAAAATCATCTAGTTCGTATAAGAATATTTTTGCTATTGATAAGCTATTTTTATTCCAAATTAGTTTAGATTGTTTTAAATCAGATTCATTTTGAATTAATTGAATGGTAAGATTATCAGTACTATCTTGCTCTTGAGGTGTTTTTTTATTTCTTTTGACCCTAGCTATGGATGTATTCAATTGTATATTATTTTGAGTACTATCTATATTTGCATTTAATGGATTGATGCTCATCAATTGGATAGTTGTTTTCCTACGCCAGTTGTCAACATTTGGACGGTCACCCCATTTTTTGGTATAGTTTTCAATACCCATTTTTACATTTTGAGGATTGTCAAAATAGAAGTCCGATTTTACATTTTGATTTGTTGGGGTATTTGAAAATGCAATATCAGATGAATTGCCAGGGTTATTGCTTTGGTTATTTTTATTGACAGGGACAGCTTCCGCTGTTTTCTTATTAGGGTCAGTGAATATTTCCATTTCTTGGGCCTTAATTAGGGAAGCTCTTTTTTGCCATTGTTTTGCCATTTTTGTTTGCGCTATGATTGGAGCAGCATAAATCAATTGCAAACTATCTTCATTTGCAATTGATTCGTTTAAGTTAGCAATTTCGTTCATCCATTTTTTTCTTAAAGTGATTTGATCATAATTTGGATAAGTTTTTAAAAGGTCGTTTAAATTTTCATAGGCTATTTTAGCAACCGAAAACTGGTCCACTTTATAATTCAAGGCACCTAATTGAACTAAAGCTTTTTGTTTTAGTCTGGTGTTTTTTTCGTTTTTCTGAATGGAAGCAATAAGCCATTTATTTGCTTTTGATACTGCTTGATTACGAACTGCAAGTTGTGCCATTTCATAATAGATAATATCTGCAAAGGCGCTGTATTTGTCTTTTCTTAACATACGCTCTAAAGCATTAGCTAAATCTTCCCATGATTTTTCACCACGATTTGCTTCAATACTTGCCATATAAATACTTGCATAAACTGCAATGACAGGATTGGATGTAATTGCGCCAGCTTTTCTGAACCAAAGATAGGCTTGGTCAATTTTTTGTTCCTTTTCAAATAACTGTGCAATCAGAAAAGACCATCTAGCTTTAGTCAATGGATCTTGCGCATTGTCTAAACCTTTAATGAGGTAATTTGCTGCACTATCATTCATGCCAGATAAATAATAACCATAAGCTAATTGTTCATACAAAAAAGGGTATAAACGCTTTGGGAATATGGCGTCTGTTTTCAATAATTGTAATAAACTAATCCCTTCATTAATTTCGCCAGCTTCAAAATAATTTCTGGCTTGCCAGATCATACTTTCATTTCTTACATTTTTATTTTCCCAAACACGATTGTTTTCTGCTGAGGCAATACTGAATTTGCCGGATTTATTTAGATTGCTACCAATGATTTGGTCAGCGCCATCTTCTTTATCAAAAAAAGAGTAGTTAATAAATTGTAAGATACTTGCAGCGGTATCAAAATTTTTATGAAATAAGTATGATTTAGCCAATAACAAATAAGCATCATCTACATAGTTACTTCTTAAATCATGTAAAACGATATTGGCATTACATCTATAAATGATTGAGTCAATGGACTCTTTGGCTGTAATGCTCAAATCATAATCATAAAAGGGTAGTAGTTCTGTAAAATCATCTTCATGTTGGTCTCTGGCTTTTTGAATGATTTCTTCTAATGAAATATCAGCATGGAACAAATAGTTGAATTGTGATACGGTATTTTGGTATGCACGTCGCCCAAGGGTATATTTTTTATTTAATAAGCGCTCATAAGGGAGTTGCTTATCAACTTCGTTAATGCCAGTTTTATCAATGAGTTCGTTTGATTTTTTATTCAAAACATCCTTAGCTTTTTCAATTTTTTTATTTAAAAAGTTATTGATCTTATTCTGGTTGGAATCTAAGAATTGGTTTGCTTTTTTTACAAGCTTTGAATTGTTAACATCCAAGATAGATTTTGTAGTATCCTGGGCATATATTGGGTTGACCCATTGGGAAAGCATTGCCATTGCGATCAAGCAAATAAAGCGTTTGAACTGGGAAAAATTATATTCTTGTACCATAGGGCTAAAAGCACCTTAAAAATACGGCATATTCTGTTTAAATAAAGCAAAGGTTGTACCTTTATACAGATTAAAGATTATGGCAAACTTAGATATTAACAATACTTTTAAAAGGCGAAGCAGTACTTATCGTTTAGTAGTGACAAACGATGATACTTATGACGAGGTAATTGCCTTTAGGTTATCTAGGAAATCGGTCTATATGGGATTGAGTATTGCATTCATGTTCTTAGTAGGATTGACCATTGCTTTAATTGCTTTCACACCCTTAAAATACTATATCCCTGGGTATGGTACCAAGGAAAGCCGATCTGCATTAGAATTGCTCAAAATTCGCACCGATTCTTTAGAACAAGCCGTTCATTTTAAAGAACAATACATTGAGGGTATTAAAAAAGTTTTGTCAGAAGGGAATCCACAACAATTAGATACGATTCCTCTTGAGCTTCCAGAAAGTTTACCTTCTTTAGACTAATTGTTTACAGATGAAAAACAATACCAATCAAATACAATGGGGTAAGTTTGCAGGGCTTGCTAGCCAATGGGCAGTTGCATTAACGCTTTTGATCTTTTTAGGCAAATATATTGATCAAAAAATGGGAAGGGTGGACCCTCTTTTTTTATGGATGCTCCCTTCAATATTTATTGTATTTTCACTCATCAAAATTGTGAGAGATACACAGCTTAAATCAAAAAAATGAATTTATTTTTTCAAAAAAAATTTCTTCCAGTATTTGCTTTGTTTTTTGCAGTACTTACTTTGGCGCTCATTCAGCTAAAACTCCCCCTTCATAGTGCAATCAATAGCAGTTTTATCATTA
>CALPJR020000031.1 GCA_943323935.2 Bifidobacterium breve | reverse complement strand
CTACTAACAAATTATTACAACAAGACCCTTAATACGGCTACATTAGGTGCAAGCGGTGCAGTTTTTGGTATTATCATGGCCTTCGTTTATTTATTTCCCAATACCTATATCTATATTTATTTTTTCTTTCCCATTAAAGCAAAGTGGTTGGGTATCTTGTATTTCTCATACGAACTATTTTTTGCCGTGCGCAATACTGCAGGAGATAACGTGGCTAGATGGGCGCATGTGGGTGGTGCAATAGTGGGATTTGTATTGGTATATCTTTGGTCAAAGAAGGAACGTAACAATAGATGGAACTAACAATTAAATAGTATCAACGCATGCAATCAACGGAACAATCAAAACCATTATTTGGCGCAGACAACAATGCTTTAGTAGCACTTGTGTCGGTGAATTTAATGATTGCAGTAACTTATGGTATGACCAGGATGGTGTATTATTTAGAAGGGTTCCCTATGTCACAGTTTTATGACGAGGTGGTGCATCATTTTATGTTATCGCCTTATTATCAGGAAGCACTCGAAAAACCTTGGACATTTTTTATTTACAATTGGTCCCATGATCATTTTTGGACACTATGTGGGAACATGATTTGGTTAACTGTTTTTGGAAATATTTTACAAAATCAAAAAGCCAATAAGCATCTATTTCCTATTTATTTATACAGCGGTATCCTTGGAGCATTAGCCTTCATTGGCCTTGGGGCTGGCATTTCCTTTATGGGCGCAGAGTTGAGCATCATGGCACTAGCCACGGCTGCATTAAGCTTGAATCCAAAATATCAACTTCAACTCAATGGCACAGGAGGCATTCCTGTTTGGCTTATTTTTACGGTGTATTTTGTCATTCAAGTAGCAACGCATTTAACAGGCACGCCGGCATTCTTTTTAACCTTGAGCGTAGGAGGATTTGTGGGCGTATCCTATATGTATTTATTAAAAAACAGTATTGATCTAGGAAATTGGATGCATGTCATTGTTAAAAAATGCAATGGTTTAATGGCACCAAAAGAGGCGCAATAAATTTTGAAAAGCATCATGGCAAAAAAATCACGCATAAGAATTTTTGGAAAGGGGCTGCTATTATCAGTACAGCTTTTACTTGTGCTATTATTATTGTATCCTCAATTTTTTATGCCGCTTGGATGGATCTGGGTGAACGGCTTTTTAAGTTTATTGGCTCCGTATATTATTGTATTACACCTCTTATTTTTATTTATCTGGTTGATTGCTAAACCCATACTATCATTGATTTCTGTGGCAACCTTGGGGATAGCTTATCCAACTATATTGGTTTTATTTGCTTGGCATCCAGGCACACCCTTCTCACAAAAAAAGAAAGACAACAGTTTACGCATCACAAGTTTTAATGTGAAGGAGTTTAACGGAAATACACCACAACCAATAGGGCATAAATTAAGAACAGAAGATATTGCAGCATCTATTCAAAAATGGGATCCAGATATTATTTGCTTGCAAGAGTACAATACGAAAGAACTCAAGAATGATATTGCGAACCATGCCACTTATTTTGATCAAAAGTATCCTTATTCCTTTTTTTCCAAAGACCATCAGATCAACGAGGCCAATTATTTTGCAGGCAATATCATTTATTCAAAGTATAAGATCATCTACGCCGAAAGGGTTCCATTTACCAATCAAGAAAGTTTGATTTATGTGGACTTACTAAAAGGGGATGATACCATTCGGGTTTTCACTACACATTTGGCTTCTTTTAAATTTAAGCAAAATGATTTTGAGGCGATAGATGATGCAGCTGATGCCGACAAGGCGGCATTGAAAGCAAAATATGGGGTGATGCGCAAAATGAAAAATGCTTTTATGATTCGTGCAGTGCAGGCCTCGAACATTCAAGCTCAGTTGGCTAAAAGTCCTTATCCTACAATTATCACTGGAGATTTTAACGATGTGCCCAGTTCCTATACCTATAAATTAATTAAAGGCGATATGCAGGATGCATTTTTAGCAAAGGGCTTTGGAATAGGCGCCACCTATATGAACCTATCGCCTACTTTAAGAATAGACTATATCATGGCGGATAATAAATGGCAAGTAAAGGGTTGGGAGTCCTTGGATGAGAACCTGAGCGACCACCATATGATTATGGCGGACCTTCATTTGGTTAAGAATTAGCCATTCTTTTAGGTAAAATAAAATTATCTTTGAGCACTACTATGCCACTAAAAATATACAACGCACTTACACGTCAAAAAGAAGTTTTCGAACCTATTAACGCACCCTATGTGGGCATGTACGTTTGTGGTCCAACGGTAAGTGGTGAAAGTCATTTAGGACATGCTAGGCCTTTTATCACTTTTGATGTGGTCTACAGATACCTTTTACACAAGGGATATAAAGTACGTTACGTAAGAAATATTACAGATGCAGGTCATTTTGAAGAAGAAGGAAAAGTAGCGGAAGATAAAATTGCAAGCAAGGCGATTTTAGAAAAATTAGAACCCATGGAGTTGGTGCAGAAATACACCAACCTATACCACTGGGCCATGACACAGTTCAACAATCTACCACCAAGCATAGAACCCACAGCGACTGGACATATTGTAGAGCAAATAGAAATGATTAAAAAAATCTTGACCGATGGATATGCCTACGAGTCCAATGGTTCTGTGTATTTTGATGTGGTAAAATACAACGACGATTATTCAAAAAGGCATCAACCCTATGGTATTTTAAGTGGTCGTAATATCGAAGAGCAATTAGAAACCACAAGAGATTTAGAAAATCAGGAAGAGAAAAAAAATAAAGTCGATTTTGCTTTATGGAAAAAAGCACCCGTTGAACATATCATGCGCTGGCAAAGTCCATGGGGAGAAGGCTTTCCGGGATGGCATATTGAATGTTCTGCCATGGCTACTAAGTATTTAGGAAAACAATTTGACATTCATGGCGGCGGTATGGATTTACAATTTCCACACCACGAGTGTGAGATTGCACAAAGCACGGTTTGCAATGATCAAATGCCTGCGCGTTATTGGATGCATAATAATATGATTACCATCAATGGTCGTAAGATGGGTAAGAGTTATAACAATGTAATTAAGCTAAGCGAATTATTCGAAGGCAATCATCCTGAACTCACACAAGGGTATACGCCAATGACTGTAAGGTTCTTTATTTTACAAAGTCAATACCGCGGCACTTTGGATTTTAGCAATGAAGCATTACAAGCCTCTGAAAAAGCATTGCGCAGGTTCATGGAGGGATACGAGTGGTTGCAAACACAAAGCTTTAGCAATGAAACCGTTTCTAAGGATGATGCACTTGCAACACAACTTATCACTTGGACCAATGAGTTAGAAACTTTCATGGATGATGATATCAATACCGCAAAAGTGGTAGCAAATTTATTTGAGATCCTTCCAAGCATTAATTCTTTAAAGGATAAGCATATTGCAGCAGATGCAGTAGCAGGTGCTACTTGGGCGACTGTTCAAACGCAATTGAAACTTTTTGTAGAATCTATTTTAGGTCTAAAAGTAGACAATGGAGCGAATCGCCAACAATTAAATGGCGTGGTGGAGTTATTAATTGAAATCAGAAAACAAGCAAAGGACAATAAAGATTTTGCGACCAGCGATAAAATCAGAAATCAATTGGCGGATATGGGTATTCAGTTGAAGGACGAGAAAGACGGAAGTATGAGTTATAGCCTCTAATGATCGCCCTAATGATCGCAATCATCCTCGTGTGCATGGTTATGCATCCTACAACTATTATGGTTATTGATATGCGCAATGATGATAAAAAATGCAGCAGGGAATAATAAGTACAATTCTGCTTCTCTAAAGACCATTCTACAAAACATCAATCCTATCCCGATACTAAATAAGATAATTGGCTTAAAGCTATGGTGGTGTTTTTTATATCCATGGTATAAAGAATAGGCCCCAATCCCAAAAGAAAGCAGGATCATCCCAAACTCAAAACCTGGATTGTGTAATACATTGATGCCTAATAATGGAAGGCTACTAAAAAACAAGGGCAGTAAAGCACAGTGTATGGCACAAGCCAACGAAGTACCAATTCCAATTGCGTCCCAATTCCATTTTTTAAACATAATGCAAAGCTAAGCCAATACCCTGAAAATAATAGTAACTTTGTGACGCATTTAAAGCAAATTCAGATGTCAAAAAAATCAGCTATTTACCTTGCATTTTTCGTTGTCCTTCTTGCAGGATTTTATTATTTTTTATTCAGAGGAACCGATAATTGGAAAGTGAAGATGCCTGTGTTGAGCTATGTGCAGCCCTTTTCTTTCACCAATCAGGACGGGAATAGAGTGACAGAAAAAGTTTTACAAAATAAAATCACCGTGGTTGAATATTTTTTCACCACATGTAAGGGCATCTGTCCTAAGCTGAATAAAAACATGAAAGAGGTTTATTTGGTCTATAAAGACAATCCAGATTTTCAAATTCTTTCTCATACTTGTAATCCAGAAACAGATTCTGTTCCTGTCTTAAAACATTATGCAGACTCTTTAGAAGTGAATACAGCTCAATGGATTTTTCTAACTGGCAGGAAGGATAGTCTCTATCAAATGGCTCGAGGTTCTTATTTATTAGACGATCCAAAAAATAATGTGGTTAAAATAGAAGATCAATTTATCCATACCCAGTTTTTTGCACTCGTTGACAGAAAGGGTAAAGTACGTGGAAAAATATATGATGGATTAAAGACTTTAGAGGTAGAACAATTAAAAGTAGATATCGCTAGATTGATGAAAGAATAGTGGTTGATCATTTAAATTTACAATAGGATAAATACAGTAAAATGATTTTTGTAACAGGCGCAAGCGGCTTAGTGGGATCGCATTTAATCCAGTCTTTACTGAGTAAAGGAAAAAAAGTGCGAGCGCTGTATCGTCAAGCTGTGCCTGTATTTGCCGGTTCCGAACAATGTGAGTGGATCCATGGTGATATCTTAGATCCCATTGGATTAACTGATGCATTAGCCGGTGTGGACTATGTCTATCATTGTGCTGCGATTGTCTCATTTGCACCAGGGGCAGCAGCAAAAATGTTGCAATCCAATGTAGAAGGAACCGCCAATGTAGTGAATGCATGTTTGGTACAAAAAATCAAAAAATTAATTTTTGTAAGTTCGGTTGCGGCATTAGGCAGGATAAGAGAAAACGAAGCAATAGATGAGTCGATGCACTGGACACCAGCCACAAGTAATAGTGTCTACGGACAATCAAAATATTTAGCTGAATTAGAAGTATGGAGAGCCATGGAAGAAGGACTGCCTATGGCGATTGTGAACCCTGTTATTATTTTAGGTGCAGGAGATTGGAACAATGGTTCATCCGGTATTTTTAAATCGGCTTTCAATGAGTTCCCTTGGTATACGGGTGGCATGAGTGGTTTCGTAGATGTATTGGACGTGGTGGATGCGATGCAAATATTAATGGAAAGCAATGTGGTGGGACAACGTTATATATTGAGTGCAGAAAACATACATTATAGAAATATTTTCAATGCCATGGCAAAAGCATTTGATAAAAGACTGCCTCATAAAAAAGTGACCCCATTTTTAGCAGGGATTGTTTGGAGGCTAGAAGCCATCAAGGGTATGATAACAGGTAAAGCACCATTATTAACTAAGGAAACTGCAGCTACAGCGCAGGCAATCGTAAGATTTAACAATCAAAAGTTCTTGAATACTTTTCCAGATTTTAAATACAGACGTGTAGATGATACTATTATTAGAGTGGCAAAGGAGTTAAAAGCAATCCACCATTTAACTTAATCTTCCATCATTTTTTTCCAAAGTTCAGGGATTCTTCTAATCCACACATATTCTCTACGCTTCACACTTGCGTCTTCTGCAGGAAATCCTAAATATGTTTTATTGCCTTCCACTGATTTAAGTACAGCCGAACCGCCTAATACCACCGCATTTTCACCAATTGTCAAAGTCTTATTGACACCCACCTGTCCCCAAAGGGTCACACCTGCCTTAATTTTCACCCCTCCAGCAATGCCCACCTGAGCTGCGATCAAGCAATTCGCTTCTAATTGAGTATCATGACCAATATGCACCATATTATCTAGCTTCGAGCCCATACCTATAATAGTATCACCACTTACGCCACGGTCAATGGTACAATTTGCCCCAATTTCGGCCTTATCTTCTATAATAACACGTCCACAACTCGGCATTTTTACATACCAAGCGGGTCTGTTTTTTTTAGTGTTATAATAAAAAGCATCTGATCCAATCACCGTATTGGATTGTATGATCACCTGGTCTCCAATGATGGTATCTGCTAAAATTGTGACCCCAGGATGAATGAAACAATGGTCTCCAATTTGCACATTCGCGCCAATAAAAACATTTGGCATTACTACACTGTTTGCACCAATTTTTAAGTCAGAACTAATTGATTCTGTGCTTTTTTTAAATGGCTTAAAGTGGTTTACCAGTTTTGCATAAGCGTCAAAAGGCGCATCACAATACAATAAAGTTTTTCCTGCAGGTAATGCTACATCTTTACTATTGATGAGAATACAAGTAGCTGCACTATTTAAACAAGTAGCATAATATTTTGGATGATCTACAAATACAATATCACCATTTTCTACTTGATGTATTTCGTTAATTCCTGTGATAAAAAGTTGATCATTACCAATGATTTCTGCATTTGTAAATTCAGATAACCATTGTACCGAAACGGGTGCGGGAAGCTTCATATGTGTTATTTTGGGCTAAATCAAAGGTAATGCGCCTTTTTTATAAAAAATATTTTTAATAAAAATACTTGCCATTTGAAGGCAAAAAACATTCTATAAAATTGATATTCAATAGTTGTTATAAATGAAATAATTTAAAAATGTAATTTAATGAAATCCATTGTTTATAAGTGTTTCATCGATTTCGATTTTTTGAAAAAGAAAAAATGAATGGTCATTAACTGTGCTTAATGCGTAAAAAATTTACTTAAAAAAAGACCCCAAAAAAGTCCATTTGTGGATAAACCCAAAAAATTTGTTTACAATTTTTTTGTAATTAGAATAAAGTATAATTAATATTGTGAAGGGAATTCAATTCCCGTACTTACTAACCCATCTATATACGAGGTCCCACATCAGTGGGACTTTGTTTTTTCAGTCGCTCAAACAAGTACAAATTCATGGACTATTTTTTAATCTACAAACCATTTCAAGTACTATCGCAATTTACTTCGACAGATGGTAAATTGTGCTTAAAAGACATCTTGCATGTACCAAATGATGTGTATCCTGTTGGAAGATTAGACTATGACAGTGAAGGATTATTGTTGATCACGAATGATAAAAGTATCAATCAGCAATTATTAAATCCCGTATTTGCACATCAACGTAGTTATTGGGTTCAAGTAGATGGTGCCATCACCGAAGCAGCCATCGCAGCATTAAGCAAGGGCGTATCCATTAATGTGGATGGTAAAATCTACAAAACCAAGCCAGCGCAACTCGAAATTTTACCTGATACCTTAGAAGTGCCTGAGCGCAATCCACCTATCCGATTCAGAAAAAGTATCCCAACAAGCTGGGTAGGGATACAAATCACCGAAGGCAAGAATCGTCAGGTACGTAAAATGTTTGCACAGGTTGGTTTTCCAGTCCTGCGTTTAATTAGGTCAAAATTGGGCAAGTATTCGGTACATCAAATGCAACCGGGTGATTGTTTATCTTTAACTGCTGCCGAAGTTCAGGAAGGCTTCTTTCGCTAATTGACTGCTAAGTTTTACTTTTGCAGTAATCCAATAAAATATTAATCGATTATAATGAGTCATTTATCAGAGCAGGAAATTATTAGAAGAGAAAAGCT
>CALPJR020000030.1 GCA_943323935.2 Bifidobacterium breve | reverse complement strand
CTATATCTTAATGCGGTATCATAACAATCCATTGCAGCACCGATTGTACCCCATGCAATACCAAATCTTGCTTTATTTAAACATCCCAATGGACCTTTTAATCCTTTGATATTTGGTAAAAGATTTTCCTTAGGTACTTTCACATTATCAAAAACCAATTCTCCAGTAGCACTCGCACGCAAGCTCCACTTACTATGAGTAGTTGGAGTTGAAAATCCTTCCATACCTCGCTCTACAATCACGCCTACAATTTCTCCTGCTTCGTTCTTTGCCCATACCACTGCTACTTGTGCATATGGCGCATTGCTGATCCACATTTTTGCACCATTTAAAATATAATGGTCACCTGCATCTTTGATATTTGTTAGCATACCTGATGGATTAGAGCCATGATCTGGTTCTGTTAATCCAAAACAACCCAACCATTCGCCTGATGCTAATTTTGGTAAGTATTTTTGTCTTTGTGCTTCATTGCCATAGGCATAAATTGGAAACATCACCAATGATCCTTGAACACTTGCTGTGCTTCTTACACCACTATCCCCTCTTTCCAATTCTTGCATCATCAAGCCGTAACTGATATAATCTAAACCACCACCACCATATTCAGTAGGTACGGTTGGACCAAAACAACCAAGATCACCTAATTGCTTTACAATTTGATTTGGAAATTCTGACTTCTGCGCATACTCTTCAATGATGGGTGATATCTCTGTTTTTACATAGGTTCTTACAGCATCTCTAACCATTAAATTTTCTTCAGACATCAATTCATCTAATTGATAATAATCTGGGGACTCAAACAAATCTGCTCTTACTGCCATGGTTTGTAATTTTAAAAAAATGATTGGGGCATAAAGGTACTAGAAAGCGCTTAATAAAGCTTTATTTAAAGGGTATTAATTAGCTAATTTATTCGCTTAATAAAGCTTTCATTTCGGTTGCATAGCCTTTTGCTGCAATCGCTGCATCCTCCGCAAAATCAGCGCCGCTACTTGCAAAAATAATGGCCCTACTTGCATTAATTAATAAGCCAACAGTTTCATTCTTGCCATACCTAGTGACTTCAGACAAACTTCCACCCTGTGCACCCACTCCTGGCACCAACAAAAAATGTGCAGGAATAATTTTACGGATGGATTCCAAATCGTTGGCCTTAGTTGCACCCACTACAAACATCAATTGTTCAGGACTGCCCCAACTTGCCACTTGTTCTAAAACAGATTCATATAAAAATTGTCCGTTCGCTAATTTTTGTTGTTCAAAATTTTGACTACCAGGATTAGAGGTTAATCCCAATACAATCGTCCACTTATTTTGATACCCTAAAAAAGGGTCGATACTATCCTTCCCCATATAAGGTGCTACTGTGATCGCATCAAAAGGCAGGGTTTCAAAAAATGTTTTTGCATATTGTGCAGATGTATTTCCTATGTCGCCTCTTTTTGCATCCGCAATGGTAAAATGTGTAGATGGGATATGTGCCAATGTCGCTTCCATCGCTTCCCACCCTGCAATACCCTGTGATTCGTAAAATGCGGTATTGATTTTATAACTCACGCAATAAGGCGCGGTAGCATCGATGATGGCTTTATTGAATGCAATGACGCCTGCTTTATTTTTTGGCAAACCAGCGGGTAGTTTTTCAATATCTGTATCCAATCCAACACATAAGTAAGATTGTTTCGCTTTTATTTGGTCTACCAGAAATTGTTTTGTCATAGCTTATGGTTTTTCGAAAACATCCTATTGAATAAATACCTTTCTATTTTTAGTCTAGATTTTTCTTTACAAAAACTTGGTATCCCCAAGCTTTCATTTGTATATAACGAATGTCTTTTGGATTTTGTCCAGTGAAGGCATCAACGTATAAGCCAGGTGTAATTCCATCAACGATTGCTTGTTGAGGTTGATTGGACAAGTTCAAAACCACCACCACTTTATCTTGTCCATTGCTTCTTTCGTATGCCATGATCTGCCCAGGAAGATTCACTTTCAATCTTTTGAAATTCGCATTATCTGCAAAAGCAGGATTTGATTTTCTTAGTTTTAAAAGCGTCGTATAAAAATAAGCACGCTCATATTTCTTGAACTCAATGCTGTCTTTTTCAAAAAATGCCAAAGGTCTAAGTACGGGCTCTTCTTGTCCACTATAAATCAAAGGCATTGTTCTGTCATAAGTTTGTGTAAACACCGCAAATGGCGCATGAATGGCCCCAGGCATGGTTGCATAGTCTGCTTTGTTCCAAGAGTTCTCGTCATGGTTGCTTGTGAAATACAATCTTTGTGCACCCATCATAAATTCTTTATTGATGTTTTGCAAAACAGTATCTAATGCAAGGATATCTTTCTTCCCTGCTGCGATATCATTTAACATATGAAACTCTTTCCAACTATAAGTCGCATCAAAACCAAGCTCGTGTAATTTTGCATCATCTGCTTCTGCTAACAAATAAATATTTCTAAGTTTTTTTAAAGCTGGAATACATTTATCCCAAAAGCTATAAGGCACACCCCAAGCTACGTCTACTCTGAAGCCGTCTATCTTTGTTACGTTTAACCAATACTTCATCGTATTGATCATACTATCCTGCATCACAAGATTATTAAAATTCAATTCTCTTGTATCCGACCAGTCTGCTGTGTAAGTAGGTTTACCTGTTGAATCAGTTTCGTAGAAATCTGGATGCGTTGTCAGCCAAGGATGATCTGCACCAGAATGATTAGGCACATAATCTATTAAGACTTTCATACCAAGTGCATGTGCTTGATTGACTGTTGCATTAAAATCTGCAAGGGTGCCAAATTCAGGATTGATATCGGTATAACTAGCAACCGCATAATAAGAACCTAAACTACCTTTTCTGCCAAATTTTGAAATAGGTTGGATAGGCATAAACCAGATTGTTTGCACCCCCATTTTCTGTAGTCTTGGCAAATGCTTGGCAAATGCTCTAAAGGTACCTTCCTTGGTATACTGACGAATATTCACTTCGTAGATATTGCCTTGATTCATGAATGCTGGATGTTTTTGTTGTCCAAAACTCGATGCCCCAATCAATAACCCAACAAATAATAGTAATTTTTTCATGTTGTCGCTTTATGCTTCAAAATTACTACCTAATCATGTAACTTTGGCTATGCATCTACAAAAATTAAAATACCTCTTTTTGGCGCTTTTTCTCTGGCAATGCAGCCCTTCAGATCAATACGAAGTGGCAGATAATCCTTTAGATGGTGGGCGTTATTTTATAGAGAACTGTATGCAAGGGAATTTCAAAAAAGCCAAATTCTATGTTGTAGAGGATGCCGAAAACCTTGCCATATTTGAGAAAATGGCTAGTAACTACTATGGATTGGATAAAGAAGGACGTATGCAAATCAGGCTTGCCTCTATTCAAATCAATGAAATTACTGAGGTAGATAGTACAATAACGATCATGAATTACCAGAATTCCTTTGATAAGGAGGTACATAAACTAAAAATCATATCTACCCCTAAAGGCTGGAAAGTAGATCTTAAATATACCTATGGCCCAAATTTATAGGTCCAAATAAGATTTATTGTATATTTGCAACTGCAATTAATTCATAATAACAAAGTAAACAAATGGAAGCACAAACTAACACCAAAAAATACTGGGCATTATTCTTTTTATGGTTCGCTATTTTAATCGTTTTATTATTCGTTTACAGAGAATTTTTCTGGTTAGCGCTTCCTGGCACATTGACTTATTTTGCAAAAGCAATGAAACTTTTTTAAGAAAAGATATCTTATAAAAAAAGCCGCTCAATTAATCGAGCGGCTTTTTTTTATTTTAACACCGAAAGTGCTGCATCTAAATAGGAATAAATTTCTGGTTGATGATGGTGAATTGGCTTGATTGGCTTGGACTCTCCTAGCCTAACCACCACCGCATTTTTTTCTTTTATAGCAAATACATATTGTCCAAATAATCCATTTTGAAAAGGAATAGCCATCCCCTTATGTTGTATGATCCAATATTGATAACCATAGAAATCTACCGGGTTATCTGATTCAGTTCGGTCTTTTAAATAAGCTGCCGGAGATGTTGCTTTAATGATATAATTGGAATCTACAATTTGTTTCCCACCCCATGCACCTTTATTTAAAATTAACTGACCGAACCTAGCATAATCTCTTGCAACGCCGTTAAAACAACAAAATGCTTTTTCGTGCTTTTGATCTCCATCTAATAACCATAATGCATCTACTTCTGCACCCATGGGCTGTAAAAATCTTTCAGAGACTAAATTTGAAATATTATCTCCAAATGCTTTTTCAACAACCAAACCTAAAACCTGGGTGTCTCCACTTCTATAATCCCAATAAACACCGGAAGGTTCTTTAAACGCCATTTTACTCACCATATATTCTTCGTTGTCGCCATAATAACCATATGCATTTAAACTAAAATAACTTTTATCAAATTCTTTATAGTTCGTACCTGAACTCATGGTCAACAAATCCACAATTCTTATTTTATCTAAATTGGCTTCTTTAAAATGAGGTACATAATTTCCAACAGGCTCTTCCAAAGATTTAATTTTACCCTCTTGTAACGCAATACCAATTAATAATGAGATGATACTTTTTGCAGCAGAAAATGAGCCACTCAATGTTTTTGAATTATACCCATCAAAATATTTTTCATACACAATCTTCCCATCTTGTATGACTAAAAAAGCATGTGTATCATTTGAATCCAATGCAAGCAATAAAGAATCTGGCATGACTGCTTTATTATACGCACTGTCTAAAGGCCAAAATTGTGGAACACTTGCAGCTTTGACAAGTCTTGTTGGATGCGTTTTATAATCATGAATGGAATGCTTACCCCATTGGGCAAAATTTCTTAAATGTGCAAAAATGGGTGTATAGGCCAGGCCAATCGTTAAAACAATCAAGGCTATAAAACCATATAATATTTTCTTTATCATAAATTGCTCTTTTTGAATTGTATATAAACAACTATGCTTAATTTTATTGCTTAGTTGTAAATTTTACTCAAATTAAAAAATATATGTCTTTATCACAAGCATTTGAAGAAATAATTGAAAAAAGAAGGTCTAATAGGAAATTTGATCCTAATGTAGAAGTGCCGGACGAAGTCATAAAAAGAAGTTTAGAACGCAGTATACTGGCTCCTAATAGTAGCAATATGCAATTATGGGAATTTTATTGGATCAAGGACCCTGCTTTGCAAAAAGATTTTCATGCTTATTGTTTAAATCAAAATGCCGCAAGAACTGCAAAACAATTGGTGGTATTTGTAACAAGACAAGACCATTGGAAAAAAAGAGTGCAATGGCATTTGGACCTTATAAAAAAAGGCATCACAGGTGACACCACACCCAATCAAGATAAATTAATGACTTACTATGGCAAATTAATGCCACTAGCTTATGGAACGGATCAGTTCGGTTTTTTAACTGCGATAAGAAGCACCTTAAGTAATTTGATTGGCGCTTTTAGACCAATGACTAGAATGAGAGGTAGAGCAGATCAAAGAATCACAGTGCACAAATCATGTGCCTTAGCAGCCCAAACTTTTATGTTATCAATCGCTGCCGAGGGTTTTGAATCCTGCCCTATGGAGGGATTCGATGCTGTAAGAGTAAAGAAAGCTTTGGCTCTTCCCAAAATGGCAGAAATCAATATGATTATTAGTGTAGGTAAAGGAACAGAAGCTGGTGTATGGGGAAAAAGAGAAAGAGTTCCTTATGAAGAAGTTGTGATTATAAAATAAAACCAAACGCATCTAATAAAAAAGCCGCAATAATTCATTGCGGCTTTTTTTATAAACTACTATTTTAAAACGACTGAAGCAATTTATTTTTTTGCTGGCGTGATAATGATATTTCTGTACTCAATTGGTCCATGATCTCCTTGCAACATGATTGGACCTGGAGCGCCTTCGTCACTATTGATGGCACCACCTGTGATGCCTGGAATTTCTTGTTTGAAAATAATGGTTTGGCCATTGGCAACCACTGTGACCATTCTACCAATTAAAGTCACATCATATGACTGCCATTCTCCCGCTGCTTTTGCTGCATTCACCCATGGATCAATAAAACCGTAAACCCCACCTAAATACACATTTTGAGGTTCTTTACCTTGGTTGTCTTCGATCTGAATTTCATAACGGCCTCTTAGATAAACGCCACTATTGCTTCCTTTTGGATACCTGAATTCAATATGTAATTTAAAGTCGTCGAAACTTGCAAGTGTTCTAATATTATCACCCGATTCAGGACTAGTCAATACCCCATTGATATTAACCCATTGTTTTTTTCTGCCCATTGCTATCCAACCTGATAAATCTTTATTATTTAATAATGCTATTGGAGTGCCCCAGGTAACTTCTTTTAAACTATTTAGTCTTGGAGCACGAACACCGGTCCAAGTATATTTTTGACCATAAGGCGCAACCATGGTTCCTTTTAATTGATCCCCTATTAATTCACCTTCTACCACTAAATTATTTTCTGTTCGATCCCATTGTGGAGGAATCGTAAAATTTAATTTTTTGCCATCAAAAAAAACTTGAGCAACAGGTCTTGCACTTCCACCATCAGCAACAAATCTGCCGATTAAATTTTTCACTCCAGAATGTCGTACTTCTAACCAAGAAGGTGCTATTCTGCCCCCACCCATGTCCACCGTTAAATCCCAACGACCTTCTAATGGATTTTCTTGTGCACTTGCTTTTGTATGCACAAACAAAATAGAAAGGAATACAATAAAAAAATTGAAGCTTTTAAAAATATTTTTCATTTGGTCTTTTTATTTGAACCATTAATTTACAATAATTTAATATAGGACCCTGAATTATTATTTAAAGGAGCATTTTTGAAATTATTCTACAAAATTGAATAAAAAAGATGGCCCTTTTGAGGCCATCTATATTTTTTATACTACTTGAATAGATTATGCAAGATCAAAACGATCTAATTCCATCACTTTATTCCAAGCAGCTACAAAATCATGTACAAATTTTGCTTTAGCATCGTCAAATGCATATACTTCGGCCAATGCACGTAATTCAGAATTTGAACCAAAGATTAAATCGACTCTTGTTCCAGTAAATTTAACTGCTCCAGTTTTTCTATCCGCCCCCTCAAAAGCATTTTGTGAATGATCACTTGCTTTCCATGAATTATTATAATCAATAAGGTTCACAAAGTAATCATTGGTCAATACCCCAGGTGTGTTTGTAAATACGCCGTGATGAGACTGATCGAAATTGGTATTCAATACACGCATACCTCCTACTAACACTGTCATTTCTGGTGCAGTTAAGGTTAATAATTGTGCCTTGTCAATCAACATTTCTTCTGCAGAAACCAATGTACGTGGTTTAATATAATTACGGAATGCATCTGCGATTGGTTCTAATACTGCAAAGGATGCCACATCCGTTTCTTCTTGACTAGCGTCTGCACGACCTGCCGTGAATGGAACATTTACAGCTACACCACCATCCTTCGCCGCTTTTTCAATTGCAGCAGCACCAGCTAATACAATTAGATCGGCCATTGATACTTGTTTGCCACCAGTTGCACTTGCATTAAAATCTTTTTGGATGGCTTCTAATGCATCCAATACTTTAGACAATTGTGCTGGATTGTTTACCGCCCAATATTTTTGTGGTGCTAAACGAATTCTTGCACCATTGGCTCCACCTCTTTTATCTGATCCACGGAAAGTAGAAGCAGAAGCCCAAGCAGCTGAAACTAATTCTGAAACAGTTAAACCAGCAGCAAGCACTTTTGTTTTTAATGCTTCAATATCTGATGCGTCAACTAATTTATAATTTACAGCAGGGATAGGATCTTGCCAGATCAACACTTCTGTTGGTACTTCTGGTCCAACATAACGTGCACGTGGCCCCATGTCACGGTGTGTTAATTTAAACCAAGCTCTTGCAAATG
>CALPJR020000029.1 GCA_943323935.2 Bifidobacterium breve | reverse complement strand
TGACCAAAGAAAATAAATTTTCGCTCTAATACATTAAACAAAAAAATTGGCTCCCCTTCGATTTTAATAAATGGCAGGGTAAAAAATAAGGCCAAGTAAAAATAACTAAAGTAAGACCTTAGATTATACAATTTCCCAAATGGCTTCTGTGGAAAAATATAATTTCTTTTACCCTCCTTGCTTATTGTGCCAACTGCATCACGAAATTCCTGATCGAGTAACTCATTTTTTAAATTGGCAACTCTTTCATTTTCTTTACTACTATTTTGACTATGACTATTTTGCATTATTTCTTTAAACTATTCGACTTAGTTGAATCGGTGGAAATCATTGAAGCCTCTTCTGGAATTAAATCACCCTGAGGTGCTTTGCCTCCGGCAACATTAGTATTTGACAATGACTTAACATAACTAGCCAATTGTTGCATTTCTACAGGTGAAAAATTAGACTGCCAAGATTGCATTCCTTTATCAGGATAACCATATTTAATAGTTTTAAAAATATCCTGAATAGCCGCACCATGAATGGTGTAATTATCTGTCAAATTTGGGCCAACACCACCAGCCCCAGTTGCCGTATGACATGCAACACATGTTTTAGTAAATAACATTTTTCCGCTTGCTATGCCTGCAGCATCTAACATCACGACAGACTTTTCATCTACATTATCTTTCATTGAAGCTAAATAAGCATCGGTCTCAATTTTTGCTTCTACCATTTCTGTATTGTACTCTTCGGTAGGATTCATACCAGTATGCCAAACTTCAAATTTGAGTAAATAAAAAATGGCAACAAAAATGGTGATATAAAAGCCGTATTTCCACCATGGTGGCAATGCATTGTCTAATTCTTTAATGCCATCATAGTTATGATCCAACATGATATCTGCTTCCTGCTCGATTGGCTTAGCCTGGGTAAAAAACTTTTTATCTAAATTGGCCCAGGTTGTTTGAATCCAAGATGGCGCTTTAACGCCCTCAATAAGCACGTTCGCTAGAGCTGGATTGATGATACGCCATAAACTTCGAATAAAATAGAGCATCACAAAAACGATTAGCAATTCAATAGACAAAACAATTGTGATCGTCCAAAATGAAACAGCAGATAACCCACCATAATTGATAATTGTACTAGTCGCCACAACACTATTTGTTGTAGCAGTTGAATCATTTTGAGCCATCACAGGACTTACAAAACTTACAGCAAGCATCAATAAAATGATAGGCAGAGTGTTATTTTGTTTTGCGATCTCAACTACTTTTTTTGATAGCAACATTAAAACAGATGCTAAAACCCAAATTGCAGCAACCAATAACAATGCCACAAATAACACTAGGTACTCAACATAGTTTGCAGAACTTGTCGAAGTTGCTTTCGCTTGCGCATTTTGCGCTAAAGATGGATAGGACGCAAGCACTGCCATCCATAGGATCATTGTATATTTCTTATTGAACATAAATTGAAATTTTTGAAGGTGACTAGTTTTCTAAGGGTAGATTTTTTATGGTATCTACTTCTTGCTGATCCATCACTTTTACATACCATAAGACACCAATAAAGAACACCACAAATACAAGTAAGGAAAAGATTGGGTAGATGGTAGAATGCTCCATCGTTTCGGTATATTTTTTTATAAAACTGAACATAGCTTTCTTTTTAAAAGGTTATTTTTTATTAATATCTGTACCTAGTCTTTGTAAATAAGCAATCACAGATATGATTTCTTTATTTGGTCCCACTTCTATGCCATCTTCCTTTAAATTGGCAGCAATCAATTTTGCTTGATCCATCAATTCCTTATTCGCGATAAGCGCATATCCACTTGCATATGGCACACCCAGTGTCTGCATGGCCTTGATTTTTGAAGCTGTTGTTGCCGTATCTAATTCATGGTCAATCAGAAAAGCATAAGAAGGCATGACTGATCCAGTGCTAATTGCAGTAGGTTCATCTAAGTGGTTAAAATGCCAAGCATTTGATTTTTTAAGATTGCCCGATCCCTCTCGAGCTAAATCTGGTCCAGTTCTTTTACTTCCCCACTGAAAAGGATGATCATACACAAACTCTCCAGCTTTACTATATTCCCCATAACGTTCTGTTTCACTTCTAAAAGGACGAACCATTTGAGAGTGACATGTATAACAACCCTCACGAACATAGATATCTCTGCCTTGCAATTCTAAAGGGGTATAAGGTTTGACACTGCTAATGGTTGGTATATTTGACTTTACCAAGAATGTTGGAATCAACTCCACAGCAGCACCAATCAAAATTACAATCAATGAAAGAATCAACATTGGAGTTGGCTTGCGCTCAATCCATCTATGCCAATGCTCTCCTTTGTGTTTTACATAAGTTTTTTCTAATGCTGGTGCTTCTGCGTCTTCGTTGGCTACCAAATTTCCTTTTCCAATGGTCTTAAATAAATTGACCATCCCTAGAATAGCGCCTGTTAAATATAATAATCCACCTAATGAACGCATTGCATAGAAAGGACGCATATAAGTGACTGTTTCTAAGAATTGATACTTTAATTGACCTGAAGGTGTGAACTGCTTCCACATAGAAGCTTGTTGCCATCCAGCCCAATACATTGGTATGGCATAAAATAAAATACCTAATGTCGCTAACCAGAAATGCGCATTCGCTAATTTATTGGAGTATAAACTTGTTTTATACATTCTTGGAATCAGCCAATACAAAATACCAAATGTCAACATCCCATTCCATCCTAATCCACCCACATGCACGTGGGCAACAATCCAATCTGTATAATGCGCTACTGCATTAATACTCTTTAAGGATAACAAGGGTCCTTCAAAAGTGGACATACCGTATGCGGTCACCGCGACCACCATGAATTTCAATATCACATCTTCTCTTACTCTATCCCATGCCCCTCTTAATGTCAATAGTCCATTAATCATTCCACCCCAACTTGGAAAAATCAACATAAAACTAAATACCACTCCCAAGCTTTGCGCCCAATTAGGCAAAGCGGTATATAATAAGTGGTGCGGCCCTGCCCAGATATATAAAAATATTAAAGCCCAAAAATGGATGATGGATAATTTATAGGAGAAGACTGGACGATTTGCCGCTTTTGGCATAAAGTAATACATCAAACCTAAATAAGGCGTCGTTAAGAAAAAGGCCACTGCATTATGCCCATACCACCATTGCACCAATGCATCTTGAACACCTGCATACCAACTATAACTCTTGAACATTGATATAGGCAATTCAAATGAATTCACTAAGTGAAGTACTGCAACCGTGACGAATGTGGCAATATAAAACCAGATAGCCACGTATAAATGACGTTCTCTTCGCTTAATAATTGTGGCAAACATATTCCAACCAAACACCACCCATATAATTGTAATTGCGATATCAATTGGCCACTCTAATTCTGCATATTCTTTTGCAGTAGAAATTCCTAGCGGCAAAGTGATCGCTGCTGCCACAATAATGATTTGCCATCCCCAAAAATGGATTTTACTTAAAAGGTCGCTATACATTCTCGCTTTTAATAAGCGTTGTAAAGAATAATAGACGCCCATGAAAATACCATTCCCCACAAATGCAAAAATAACCGCATTGGTATGTAATGGTCTGATACGTCCAAAACTAAAATAAGGTTGCAGGTTTAATGTTGCTGGAAATACAAGTTGTAATGCAACCCATAAACCAACTGTCATACCTACAACGCCCCAAATAATGGTGGCAATCGCAAAATTCCTTACTGTTTTGTTATCATACTTAAAACTTTCTACCTGCATAATGCTAAATTGTATTGTTATAGTTTAGTTTTTTGATCTTTATTTCGGCTTTATCTCGTCTTCAAAAAGTATTCTAATCGAGGGCGTACAATCATCATCCATTTGTCCAGATTTAACCGACCACAAAAAAGCCAGAAGAAAACCTCCTGCGACTAATACACTGGTAATGATTAAGATAAAAAATACACTCATGCAACTTTTTGGACAAAGCTATTTACTAGTAAGCTCAGGTTTTATGACCTAAATCAAATCCAAAAATGATATTCATCATATTTTTTACTACAGCCTTTAACTAGCCGAGTTTTGATTTTGCATATCGATAGGATAACAATGCCGAAATTGCCACTATACTTATGGAGCTTATGGGCATTAAAATAGCCGCCACCATAGGAGATAATAAAGCTTGGGTAGCAAAATACATCCCCACTAAATTATAAGCAATAGATAAAATAAAAAGTAGGACAATGATTGTCTTTGCACTTTTTGCATATTGAATTAAGTGAAATAGCTGCGTGACTTGATCTCCCTCTATGATGGCATCACTCGCAGGTGTAAATAAATGTGTATGGTCTGTCACTGCAATACCTACATCACTTTTTTGCAAGGCACCAGCATCATTTAAGCCATCTCCCACCATCATTACATGCTTGCCTTCGTTTTGTAGGGATTGGATATAATTTAATTTATCAGAGGGCGATTGATCAAATAACATTGGCATTGCTGAGCCAAGTTCTAACTTTAATTTTTGTGCCTCTATGGAATTGTCACCACTTAAAATATGCACTTCATATCCTTTTGAGGACAATTGATGCACCATTTCTGACATGCCTTCTCTGTATGCATGGCTAATCTTATATAAACCTTTAAACAAACCATCAATCGCGACACAAACCACAGACTGATCATAGTCCGCATTGACCGCTATACCTTCGGCAATCAATAGCTTGACAGCACCAATGATAATGGCATGCCCTTCTGCACTTGCAATGATCCCTTTAGCAATGCTATTTTGAATTTGATCCACTTTCACCAATGCTGCATTTGTTTCACTGCTAATTTGATAGATCATCTGACTCAATGGATGCAATGATTCTCTTGTAACAGACCGAATTAAAGACTGTTCATGAGGCGTTAAATCCACCCCTATATAGACCATCTTTGTGGAAGCATGATTTGTTAGTGTGCCTGTTTTATCAAAAACAATGGTGTCAATTTTATCAATAGCTTCCACCACGGATGCATTTTTACAATATAATTTTGCTTTGCCTAACCACCTTAATACATTGCCATAAGTAAATGTGACAGTCAGTAATAAAGAGCATGGACATGCCACAATTAATACAGCACTTACGGCAGATAAAATTTTACTAGTATCCATAAGCCACCAATAAACGCCTGTGAAAAATGCAATAGAAAAAAGTGCATAGGTAAAATATTGACTCCAAGGATGCACAAAAGATTTTTTGGTATTTTTTACTTGTTTTAATAATGGACTATTCCATAATTCAGTAATATAACTATGGCTAACAGGCTTAAGCACTTCAACCATAATTGATAACCCTTTTTGAACGCCTCCCGCATACAATGATGCTCCCACTTCAAATAGGATTGGCGCATTTTCTCCAGAAACAAAACTATAATCTACTAATGCTACCCCTTCTATTAAAATTGCATCTGCTGGAATCATCTCACCAGCTCTAACGAATAGTATATCTCCTTTTACAATATCATTTAAAGACTGGTTGACTTCCTTTCCATCTTTTACAACAGTAACACCTAGCGGAAAAAAGGAAGTATAGTCTCTGTCAAATGCAAATGAATCATAAGACTTGTCTTGAAACCATCTACCAATTAACATAAAAAACACAATTCCAGACATACTATCTAAATAGCCTGCCCCTGTTTGAGAAATAATTTCATACAAGCTTCTTCCAAAAGTGACTGTAATAGCCAATGCAATAGGCGCATCTATATTCAACCATTTTTGCCTTAAACCAGTATAAGCCGATACAAAAAAACCACTCGCACTATATAATAATACTGGCAGGGATAAAAACAAATTCAAATAAATAAATAAGGGCCTAAGATTACCTAAATCAGCCACTTGGTCTGACAAGTATTCCGGAAAACTTAGCATCATAATATTGCTAAAGCAAAATCCAGCGATACCAATTTTATACAATTGTTTTCGATTGACTTTCTTTTTTTGCTGCCAATCATTGCCACCTAAATGAATGATTGGCTCATAGCCCACAAATGCCAATAACTGCACCACTTGCTTTAAGGAAATTAAGGAGGGTTGAAAAATAATTTTTACCTCTTTTTTCTCAAAATTAGTTTGAGACTGAATAATGCCTGGATTGATTTTACGTAAATTTTCAAGTAACCAAACACAACTGACGCAATGCATCTGAGGCAAATAAAATACCACATGCGCTTGATCTCCTTGCTTAAACTGAATCAGCTGATCTTGTATTGCCTGATTGTCTAAATAGTTGAATTTGTCCGAAATGAAATCCCCTTTAGCACTTAGGCCTGGCATATTGGTCAAATCATAGTATTGACACATGCCATTTTCATCCAATAGTTGAAATACCATTTTACAGCCATCACAACAGAAGTATTTGTTTTCAATACTGATTGATGTATCACAGTTGGTCCCGCAGTGGTAACATTTTTCTTGCATATAATGGGCAAAGTTCTGCCCTGCATAGGAATGCATTTATGATGTCACTCATGTATTCATATGACAAAAATCATTTGTCTACTTTAATTTAAAGCAGCTTTAAAATTTGGATCCATTAAATTAATGGCTTCATAATAGCCCTGCTTATACCATTTACAACGTGCTAAATAAGCAACCAATTGTTGTTGTAAAAGGGGATTTTGTAACATGGATGCGGGTAATCCCTTTTGTTGGGTTGATCGCAAATATTGATCCAATAATTTGGTGAGGTCTTGCTTGGCATAACCCGCAACAAATGCTTGCACAGACTGGTATTGATTCAATGTATTTTGTGCATTAAGATAATACTGTAAAACAAATTCATTCATGGAACCTTCTAAATATAGTTTGGCATAATTTGAATCTGCATACAATGCATTGGTTGGCAACCATTGATTCGGAATAATCCCTCCACCACCATATACTGTATTGCCTTTTGGCGTCTTATACGCTTTGCCAATAGATGCTGTGTCTACATTTCCATTACTAGATTGCGCCATTCTTTCTATAAAATCATGCTCATAAGCCAACTTCCCATTTTGATAAGGGCGTTGGATATTGCGGCCCAATGGTGTAAAATATTTTGCAGTGGTTAACCTTAAGGCCCCTCCATTGGATAACCTAAATTGTTGTTGTACCAACCCTTTACCAAAAGACCTCCTTCCAATTACTTTAGCTCGATCCCAATCTTGTAGAGCGCCTGCTAACACTTCACTTGCAGATGCGGAGGTTTCATCCATCAAAATAGTAATACCCCCTGTTTCAAATAAGCCTTCTCTCTTGCTATAATAATTTACCCTTGGCGCATGCAATCCTTCTGTGTACACAATTAATTTATTGCCAGCCAATAATTCATCTGCAATCCCAACAGCTTCTGACATCAATCCGCCACCATTCCCTCTTAAATCAATCACCAGCGATTTCATCCCTTTTTTTAATAAAGGTTCCAAAGCTTGCATGAATGCTTCATAAGTCCTGTCTGCAAATTTGTCAATTTTAATATATCCAATCGTATCGCTGACCATATAGGCAGCATCAATTGGCGTAACAGGTACCGATGCTCTTACCAAATTAAATGTCAATTTTTTTTGATTACGCAATACTACTAATTTTAAATTTTCATCCGCAGGTCCTTTTATTTTTCGCTTAATCGCTTCCCCGTCTAATTTGTTGCCAGATAATTTTACAGAATCATCTACGGTTAATAAAATATCCCCTGTTTTTAATCCAACCTTCGAAGCTGGTCCTTCTGGCATCACATAAGCCACAAAAACGCTGTCTCTGAATTGCTGAAACTCGATGCCTATGCCTTTATAATTTGGTTGTAATTGTTCATTGGCCTCTATTAAATCTGCAGGTGGGATATACACAGAATGGGGATCTAATTGTCCTAAATAAAAATCGGCTAATTTGGTTTGAGTACTATCCAGATTAACTTGTTCTACATATTTTGATTTAACCAATTCAATGATCTCATCCATTGCAGAATTCGAATCGGATGAAGGGAATCCTATTGAGAAACTTCCTTTTAAAAAAATGCCTATTCCAATACC
>CALPJR020000028.1 GCA_943323935.2 Bifidobacterium breve | reverse complement strand
TCCCTTCAAACCCATTCAAGATTTTTACAAGAAGTAATTTTATTTAAGCCACTCTACTTTCTCTAAATTGCTGAATGAACCTAAACAATACAGCAGAAATTAAAACGCCAATTCCGACTGCAGTTAATCTAGCCAGTATCGGCGCTGCTGGACCTTGTGCATTATAAATTCCCCATAAAGCCCAAGCAACGACTAAAGTAAAAGAAACTACTTGAAATTTTTTAACCATCAGCAGCGCAAGCACTATTGCAATTAAAATCATGGCTGCACTCCAATAAACAGGCGCAATGCTCAATGCAGTCCATTTATAAGCAACCAGTAAGGCGGTGATATTAGCGATGGTGGCAACAGAGATCCAACCTAAATAAACTATAAATGGTGTTTGTAAAATGAATCTTTGAGTCAAATTTAAATCATGCGCCATTGTTTTAGTTTTCAAAAACAATTGAATAAGCGTACTTAAAAACAATAACATGATCAGCACAGATAATTCAATTTGTAAATAATGCCATGCCACAATCCAGGCCATATTGAAAACGCAAGTCAATAAAAAATAAGTATTGACATGCTCAATAAACCTATACGCTTTGGGATATGCTTGACGCTTAAGTGAATAATAAGTATATCCAATGGTATAAGATAACAACAATAAATAAATCACACCCCAGATAGAAAATGTAAATCCTGCTGGCACAAATGCATTGGGATAGAATGCAGATATCTGGCCAGTATTGTATCCATTAATGGGTAAAATATTGGCCAGGGCATTCACTGCAATCACACCAACAAAGAGCAACCAGGTGATGATTATTTTCATTTTAAATACTTGTTGAACCAATTGATATGTGCATTATGACGATGTACAATATAACTCGGAACGCGTATACCGTGATTTTGATTTGGATAGATGATCAATTCGGTTGGAATACCTTCTGATTTAAATGCCTGATACATTTGTTCTGCACCAATCACGGGCACATTAAAATCGGCTTGACTTGCCATGAATAAAACAGGTGCTTTGATCTCCTTTACTTTATAGAATGGATAAGACAATGCCTCATATTTTTTAGGATTCTCCCAAGGCTTGCCTAATTCATCTTCATATTGCGAAATGTATTGATCAGATCCATACACCGACATCATGA
The DNA here is from genome assembly GCA_943323935.2 of Bifidobacterium breve. The sequence continues at coordinate 7,235 of CALPJR020000028.1, read as the reverse complement.
GTGAGCTTCCTGCACCACTTACGCCAGCTTTAAAGCGCTTATCTGTTGCTATCGTGTAATTTGTTAAGATACCGCCATAGCTCCATCCTGCGATACCTAGTCTATTTGGATCCACGATGCCTTCTTTAATTAAATAATCTGCAGCACCAACAATGTCTTTCACTTCCTTATTGCCCCAGTCAGCATAAATTGCACTTGTAAATGCCACACCTCTTCCGCTACTGCCACGATAATTCACATTGGCCACCGCATAGCCCGCTTGCGCATAAATACGACTAGTCATATCAAACGCATAATCATCTTGCGCCACAGGCCCACCATGAATAAATAAAATCAATGGTAAATTTTTTGCTCCACTATCTGGTAAGTGTAAAATGCTAGATACGATTGTTCCATCAGATGAAGTAGATTGAAAACCTTTATGGTATCCTTTTTTTAAACTTGCTACAAAAGCATCTTGCAAGTGGGTCAACCTTTTAGTGGTTTTATTTTGATAGCTATAAATTTCATTTGGGGTTTCTAAATTAGCAAATAGCAAAACCATATCACCCTTATCATTCATATCCATCGAACTATACACCCCCATTTCATTAGTTAATAAAGTTGGCTGTTGAGTTTGAATATTAAATTGTACGAGGTTTTGTTTTCTGTCGTCTTCAATTAAAGATAAAATGGACTGTCCATCTACGGACCAAGCAATAGAAGAGAATGCACGATCATAATTTTTTGAAAGAATTGATATAGTTTTCGATTTAAGATCATAAATACCTAATTGCGTAATGTCGTACATGTCGAAATTTCTTTCTGAACTAGATTGTAAAAATGCAATTTTAGAATTATCTGGGCTAAATACTGGACTAGTGTTAGCTCCTTTATAAGTCGTTAACTGCAATGGTGTAGCACCTTTAGTAGGTTTTAATAAAAATAAATCTGTATTAGAATTCTTATCAGGATTTTCTGAAACATTACTTACATATGTAATCATTGAATCGTCCGGACTTATAGCAACATCCCCCTCATTGTAATTTCCACTTGTTAAAGTATCTAATTTTTTTGTGGCTAAATCAAATAAATAGATATGTGTTTTACGATTGTCTAAATAACCTTCATTGTCTTGTTTGAATTTATACCTTGTCATTTCATACGGTGTTCTAATTTTAGACTTTGCTGTATCCGCGTAGTTAAAATCTTTTACGACTACAATCATTTTTTTACCGCTATTGAACCAAACATAATCATTAATCTCTCCTTTGATATTAGTTAGTTGAACGCCTTCTCCGCCTCGACGATCCATTAAAAATACTTGTGAACCCTTGTCCTCATCTTTCCCCTTCGTTAAATAAGAAATATATTTACCATCTGGGCTCCATTGGTAATTGCCAACACCCATTGTTTGTTCTGTTAACGTGATGGTCTCTTTGCCGTCGGACGACATCATGTATAATTTGGACACTGATCTATCTTTTGCAACATCAATTTTTGATTGACTATATAAAATCCAGCTTCCCTCTGGTGAGATTTTAGGTCTTGAAACTGCTTCCATTTTATAGACATCAGTTGGAACTTGCGCCACTATTGTATTAGCAATACAAATAGATAAAAAGGCGATTAGGTATGATTTGTTCATGGTCTAGATCTTTTTAGTGAATTATAATATTCTAATTTACTAAAGTTTGAACAACTTGGTGTCAATAATTTAATTAAATTGATGGTACAAATTTAGCTTATGTCAAATCGTAGAAATTTTATTCAAAAACTAGGGTTAGCTGCTGGGGCTTTTTCGGCAAATAGTTTATTCAATCAGGCGCATGCAGCGGAGTTCCAACATATCAACTTGAAAAAACAAGCTTTATCGCCTATTGAAATCGCAGCCGACGAGGATTATTGGTCGGTGGTGCAACAAGGCTATACAGCAAGTCCAAATATCATTAATTTAAATAACGGAGGAGTAAGTCCTAGTCCAAGGATTGTTCAAGATGCGGTTGAACGTTTTAATAAATTATCTAATGAAGGTCCATCCTATTTTATGTGGCGCATATTAGATCAAGGAAGAGAGCCACTTAGGTATAAATTAGCCCAACTTGCTGGTGCAGATCCAGAAGAAGTGGCTATTAACCGAAATGCAACCGAAGCATTGAACACCGTAATTTTTGGATTGAACTTAAAAGCAGGAGACGAAATCATTGGGACCAAGCAAGACTATCCAAATATGATCAATGCTTGGAAACAAAGAAGTACTAGGGATGGCATTGTTTACAATCAGTTGAATTTTAAATTTCCAATCGAAGACGAAGATGCAATTGTTGCTGCTTTTGAAAAAGCGATCACGCCTAAAACAAAAATTATTCATATTACACATGTGATTAATTGGATTGGTCAAATCATGCCTGTTAAAAAATTATGCGCGATGGCAAAACGATATGGCATTGAAACCATTGTGGATGGTGCACATAGTTTTGTATTAATGGATTTTAGCGTGCCTGATTTAGGTTGCGATTATTTTGGTACTTCATTGCATAAATTTTTATCCGCACCAATTGGTTCTGGTATGCTATGGATTAAAAAAGAAAATATTGCTAAAATATGGCCACTGGTATGCAATGACCAACCAAATAGTGATGATATAAGAAAGTTTGAAACCCTTGGTACTAGAAGCTTTCCAATTGAACAAGGTATTGGAGAAGCCATTAATTTTCATACTGCAATTGGAAGTAAAAGAAAAGAGGAACGTATTCGTTATTTAAAAAATTATTGGGCCAGTAAAGTAGTAACAATACCGAAAGTAAAAATTCATACTTCTTTCAAACCGGAATTTGCTTGTGGTATTTGTGGCGTAAGTGTAGACGGCATGACACCCGGAGAACTAGACAGTGCTTTGTTTTCAAAATATAAAATTCATACAGTAGGGATTGTTTGGGAAAACGTAAGCTGCGTAAGAATCACACCTCATGTGTATACTAGACTTGAGGATTTAGATAAATTAGTATACGCTATAGGTGCGATTGCTAGTAAAAAGTAAATTTTAAAAAACAATAAAAAAGGGGGGAGAGCGCAATGCGCTCTCCCCCCTTTTTTATATATAAAATTTTAATCGCCTAATTCGATTAACTATTTAATGGTTGGATAAACAATCCCTAATTGCTCTAAATAAGTACCATACTTACTTGGGTCAAAATAGAATTTTTCAAGTTGGCTTCTAAACGCGCCTTGAATTTCTTTATTCAAATGAATTGCAGGTGGATCATTTTTAGTAATGAAAGGAATATACTGCACATCCTTAGTCTGTACTTCCGTAAAATATTTTTTAGCATCTGCCACTAAACTTGGCTTGGTAAATAAATCCAATAGCGTCATCGCAGTGGCTTCTGCGCCCACCAATGAGCCTTTGTGTGCAATAGGTGTCGCCATAGCAATGGCATCTGCCCAATGATGTCCTTTTGTACCAGGAATATTCGCAGGATACCTTAATACAATGGTTGGTAGGTTCCAAGAGATATCTGCAATATCATCAGATCCTCCGCCCCATGAAAATGCCACAGATCCTTTTAAAGTATCAATGCTCGTTTTTAATCCATCAATTGGATTGCCTTGTTGGTCTTTCTTAGGTGCTTCCACCAAAGCTTGTACACCTTTGGCCAAAGCAATGTCTTTTTCATCCCAAACAGGCATGCCTACTTTTTTAATATTCGCATACATGGCTTCGGCAAGTGGTTTGTTAAAGTGACCTGGCCATGCAGTGCCTAACATTTGATGCGTCATTTTTGTATTTGTCATCATTGCTGCGCCTTGTGCAATTTTGATACCTGATTCATAATTCAACTTGATATCTTCATAGGTACGTTCTCTAAAATAATACCATACACTTGCTTTACTTGGTACCACATTTGGTTGGTCACCTCCATCTACAATCACATAGTGTGATCTATTGGTTGGCTTTAAATGCTCTCTCTTAAAATTCCATCCCACATTCATTAATTCTACTGCATCCAATGCACTTTTTGCTCTCCAAGGTTGGCCTGCAGCATGTGCCGCTTCTCCTTCAAAATCAAATCGCACGCTCACTAAGCCATTGCCTCCATTATCACCATAACTTGAAGTAAAGTCACCACTCACATGTGTGAAAATACAAGCGTCTACATTTTTAAAATAACCATCACGCACATACCATGCTTTTGTTCCAACTAATTCTTCGGCAATACCTGGCCATATTAAAATAGTACCAGGTAGTTTTTCACGCTCCATTAATTCTTTCATTGCGATCGCTGCATAAATGATCACAGCTTGTCCAGAATTATGTCCTTCGCCATGACCAGGTGCGCCTTCCACAATCGGTGCTTTATAAGCTACGCCTGGTTTTTGTGAGGCTTTTGGAATACAATCCACATCACTTCCCAATGCAATCACAGGCGAACCAGATCCCCACTTAGCCATCCATGCAGTCGGTACATTTGAAATGCCATTTTCAACAGTAAACCCATTTTTTGTCAAAACAGATGTGATATATTTTGAGGTTTCAACTTCTTGAAATCCTAATTCGGCAAAACTAAAAATTTGATCCACCATCACTTGCACTTCCTTAGACTTACCAGCAACAGTCTGCATCAGGGTTTGCTTTAATGCAGCTAAATCTTTTTCGGTATATTTTTTTTGCGCAAAAATGGGCAAAGAAAAACTTAGTAAACAAACACATAATAGAATGCGTTTAATCATTTGAATTGGCATAGTAAATTTTTATAATAATGATACAATGAATTTCAAGACATAAGATACAAAAAAAATCCCCTATCCAAAAAGATAAGGGATCAATATTTTATAAGTGGTTGGCTTATTTTGAAGCCATTTTGAATTCTACTGTTTTGGTATTCGAAGCAGTAGTTTTAGATGTAACTACTACTGAAAGGTTGTATAATATTCCGGGCAATAAACCAGTTACCGTAATTGGATTCGCTAAGCTGGTAGATGAGATACTGTTGGTAAAAGCAGACGTATTGTCTGAAATTTTAATCAGTTTAGTTTCAATGGTAACGCCGCTTGCGGGTATTGCAACTAATTTGACTTCTATTCTTTGTGAAGTACCAACTACCGCATAAATATTTGAAGCGCCTGGGTCAATATCAACTATCACAGCATTGGCCGCGGTTAAGCTTGGTTCAACAACCACTACAGGTGGCTTTGGTGTTGGAGCAGGACTGTCTCCTCCTTTACTACAACCAAGAAAGCCAATACTTATAACTAAAATCAAAATTTTGTACCTCATAACTGCTATAATTAAGTTCATCCATTAAAGTTAATAATTTTTGACAATATTTTGTTTGTACATGCTTTTAAAATCAAAAGGATAGAATTATTTCGGTCCTAGCAGTTAAAGGTATAAATACTTGAAAAATGAGCGTCCATAAGCACTAGGTTTAACCTATGCGCTATCTTAATTCATGCAAGTTTTTACTACTGATCCTATTTGAATTGTTTGTCCCGCCATTGTATGGACAACAATTGCCAATACAAACATTTAGCCTTGCTGCTGATCATTTTGTGACAACACAGGTGGATGGCTTGCAAGTAGACTGGCGCCTTGATCTTGGGCTGACCGCCATACCGTTAGATAAATTGAATCAGTACCATTTTAGTGCAGGTTTTTTACAACCAAGTATCAATCGTTTTAGCAAGGATGGATTAGAAGAAAAATACAATCCCAGTATTGAATTAAGAACTTCGGTTCGTGGAGATGCAATTGTGCTTTATTCAAAAGAGCCCGATTTAATTTTTTTTGATTGTAAGATTTATAATCTGCAAGGGCAAGTCCTTATTAGTGATCCAACAAAATACAGAAGTGGTTATGCAGGAAGATCCATTGATATCAATTCACTGTCTAGTGGGGTATATATCATGCAGGTATTTTATTTGCCAGAGTTTCTAAGTTTTGAGAACAAAAATAATTATTGGATCAAGTATATAAAATTTATCAAACCATGAAAACTATCCTATTTATTTTATTAATGATTTATTGTCATATTGGTTTGACTCAAAACCATAAGGGCATTGCATTTCAGGCAGTTGCTAGAACAAGCAATGGTGTGATCATGCCCAATAAATTAATACAAATTAGAATCAGTATTTTAAAAGATACCTTGACCGAAGCACTACTATATCAAGAAATAAAATCCATTACTACTAGTCCATTAGGTTTGTTTACAATTTTAATTGGGACTTCGGAGCCTGCTAAAATTGTGACCATTGGCGCATTTGAAAAAATCAATTGGACAGCAGGTACTTATTTTATTCGTGTAGAAATTGATCCTGACAATCATTTACAATTTATGCGTATTGGTCAACAACAAATTCAATATACAGCCTATGCATTTTCCGCAGACCATCTTTTGGCAGAAAATTTAGAAGGTGTTTTAGGTATACCACAAGGAGGTACTGGGGTGGATAATCTATCTGCCTTGAAATTGGCAATGCAAATTGATAAAGTCAATAATGTTCCAGACAGTCTTAAAATTTTAAGCAAGGCATCTATCCAAGCATTGACATTCAAGTTAGATAAAAAAGATACAGCGAGTTTAAGCAATCGAATCAATCAAAAATTAAACAAGGGCGAAATAACTGCTTCGGAACTTGCCGTGGGCCTAGGCTTTCAGCCCTTTGAAATATATTTTGGCACATTTACAGATACAGCAAAGCAAATGGCACTTATTAATACGGCCACGGCAGTCAAGTGGCGCGATACCATTGGTCTAAATAAAACAGCAATTGGGCTTAACACTAGCCTAGATCCAACTAGGATACTTGTTGTAAAATCGGGGACCTATCTTGTTCAGTATACCCTTCAAGTTTCGAACCCCCAGATCGCCAATGACGAAATCAGTATTTGGATTAGACGCAATGGTGCTGCCTACCCTAATACCCTCCGGCAATTTTTAACTGGCGCCGTAGGCGTCAAAAATATTTTTTCGGGCCAAACAATGATGGCCTTTGGAGAGGATGATTATCTGGAATTATTCTTTAGTATTAAACACAATCAAACGCAATTATTAAAAACAAGTAGCTTAACCAATCCTTCTAGGCCGGCAAGCCCAAGCGCACAGATCATGCTATACAGAATTCAATAGTATACCTCGGCTCCATTCATAAAATTTGTTTTAAAATTCAAGCCTGCCTAGTTAACTTTAGTTTGAACAAAAAACAACACTATGCGTCGTATTCTATCTCTGCTCAGTATTGTGCTTTTATTA
>CALPJR020000027.1 GCA_943323935.2 Bifidobacterium breve | reverse complement strand
CACACTCAATACTACAAAGGGACCGATGCCTACCATATCAATCATATTGATGGCAGTTGCATGTAAAAGACTTAATTTGCGATCTAATTTAGGATTCATCTTAGCAACAAGATAATAAAAAAAGGCTATAATTATGATTGATTCATTTATGCAAGTTAGTTGGGCCAATTCTGCTTCAATTTATGAAGTGAATATTCGACAATATACTGCAGAGGGTACCTTTAAAGCTTTTGAAAAGCATCTCCCAAGAATCAAAGAAATGGGTATTGATATTATATGGTTGATGCCTATAACGCCAATCAGCCATGTCAATAAAAAAGGAAGTTTAGGAAGTTATTATGCCTGTAGCAGTTATACAAAAATCAATTCTGAATTTGGTACAGCAGCAGACTTTAAAGACTTGGTGGAAACGGCTCATGCATTGGGCATGAAACTGATTATTGATTGGGTAGCAAATCATACGGGTAGCCAACATGAATGGATGCAAGAAAATCCAAGCTGGTTTGCACAAGATGCAGCTGGTCATTTTACAGAACGCAATGGATGGGATGATGTAGTGGATTTAAATTTTGGCAATCCATCCATGCGCATTGCACTCATTGACGCAATGGGGTATTGGGTGCATCAATTTAATATAGACGGATTTAGATGTGATATGGCGCATTTAGTGCCTTTGGATTTTTGGGTAGCAGCCAGAACCAAATTAGAAAAAATAAAAACCTTGTATTGGCTTGCAGAATGCGAAGACCTAGCTTACCATCAAGTTTTTGATACAAGCTATGCTTGGGCTTGGATGCATGCATCCAAAAAAGTAGGGAAGGAGGTGGATGGTTTGCAGGAACTGTATCATGTATTACATCAATACGCGCAATATCCCCAAGGTGCTTATAAATTATTTTTTACTTCTAACCATGATGAGAATAGTTGGAATGGTACAGAATACGAGAAGTATGGCATCGCTGCAAAAGCATGGGCTGTATTTACGTCTACTTGGAATGGGCAACCTTTAATTTATAGTGGGCAAGAATTACCCAATACAAAAAGGTTGGCATTTTTTGATAAGGACCAGATTGAATGGACGACTGAATTACCAAGACTTCATCACTTTTATAAAACCTTGTTGACTGCAAGAAAAGAATTTCCAGTGTTACAATCAAGTAATATATTCAACTTGCCAACAGAAGGTGCTGTAATGGCTTACCTAAAACAAGATCGAGGACAAACAGCATTGGTCCTTTTAAATTTTTCTGCAGAAAGGCAGCACCTGCATGTGGTGCATGAAGCATTTAAAGGTAATTTCACCAATCTATTTTCGGGACTTAGTTTTGAATTCAATGGCGATAGCCAATTTGAATTAATGCCTGGGGAATATATTGTGTATGTGAAAGCTTAGTCTCTCTTAGCTTGTTGGTAGCTAATAAACTCCATCATCTCGGCTAAACTAAAACTGCTTAAATTTTGTGCGGCAGTGAGTCCTGCTTTTTGTGCAACCAAAACACCATAAGCACAATCTTCAAATCCATCAATGGCGTGGGCATCTGGATTAATAGAAATCAACACATCTTCTTTCATCGCTTGATGAATATAGCGCCAGTCCATATCCAATCTTCTTGGATGTGCATTTAATTCAATCACGACATTATTTGCAGCGCAGGCCATGATGATCTCCTCGTGGTTGATTGGATATCCTTTTCGACTTAGTAATAAACGACCAGTAGGGTGCCCTAAAATGCTTGTATAAGGATTTTCAATTGCGTTCATCAAGCGCATCATCGCTTTTTCCTCCGTCATTTTTAAATTTGAATGCACAGAAGCAATTACGATATCAAATAATGCTAAAATTTCATCTGGGTAGTCTAGGCTGCCATCATTTAAAATATCTGATTCTATACTTTTGAAAATGACAAAAGGTGCTAATTTTTTATTTAAGGCATCAATCTCCTTATGTTGCGCCCTAATCCGATCTTCTTGTAAACCATTGGCGTAAAAGGCAGATTTTGAGTGGTCACTTATCACTAAGTATTCATATCCTGCCTCTTTTGCAGCAAGGGCCATTTGTTCAATGGTATGTAAGCCATCACTCCATGTACTATGAGAATGTATAATACCTTTAATATCTGAGGCTTGTATAGTTGGGTTTAATCCTTTTGTTTTTACTTGCTGAATAATCGCAGGATCCTCCCTTTGAGCTGCGGGAATAAACGGTATTTGTACTTGTTCAAAAATGGCTAAATCAGATTCAAATGCTTTTGTTGCATCAAAATTTGGAAGGGTCTGCCATGCTAACCAAAATTCGGGACTACAGGCAAGGCTAAAATCTTGGATATAAAATTGCGCTTTATCTACAATATGCCATCTTAATTCAAATTGATCTGGCCCCTTGCAACTTAAAAAAGTATTTGAGTGGTCAAAGATGAATCCCTTTGCTTCTAGCCATTCCGAAACTGCTTTACTATTTGAGGTGGTAACAATGTCTAAAAAATCCAAGGTTTCCATCTGCCTTTTAAAATGGCCAGACACCTGATGCTGGTCTTTTGGAAACTGAATGGACAAGGCGTTTTCAATTTGGGCAACAATGTCTTGTACTTGTTGGTATAAAAAACTCCCTTGGTTTTGTAAATAATAATTTAAGGCTTCCTGAATACTTTGTTGGGTCTTAGCACCAAAGCCTTTGTAATTGATCAATCTATTTTCTTCACAAGCATATAAAAGCTCCCCAATGCTTTCAATCCCCAATTCCTTCCAAATGGTAATGATCTTTTTAGGACCTAAGCCCTTGATTTTTAACATTTCTAATATGCCAGTAGGGGTCTTTTCAATATAGTCTTCTAGGATTTGTAGTTGCTTTGTGGCCAATAAATCCACAATTTTTTGTGCTAAAGCATCTCCAATGCCTCTAAGGGATGCAATTTGAGCCGGGGACATGGCTTCCAAAGGATCATTCAAACGGTCTATGGTATATGCTGCGTTACTGTAGGACTTTATCTTGAAAGCATTTTCTCCATGGATGTCCATGAGTTTAGCTAAGAGATTAAAGTATTCGGCAATTTCGTAATTGTGCATGGGCAAATATAAATAAAACTAAGTGGACCATGCAAAGGAGGGAGAGGTAGGGGCTAAAAAAAAACCCCCGATAATATCGAGGGTCTTTCAATATTATCCGAAGATAATTATTTCTTTTTTGCAGCTTTCTTAGGAGCAGCTTTCTTAGCAGCTTTCTTAGGAGCAGCTTTCTTAGCAGCCTTCTTAGGAGCAGCTTTCTTAGCAGCTTTCTTAGGAGCAGCTTTCTTAGCAGCTTTCTTAGGAGCAGCTTTCTTAGCAGCCTTCTTAGGAGCAGCTTTCTTAGCAGCTTTCTTAGGAGCAGCTTTCTTAACTACTTTCTTTGCAGCTTTTTTTGGAGCAGCTTTTTTAGCCGCTTTTTTTGCAGTTGCCATGTTTTTTAGATTTAATGGTTAGTAAATATGCACTAAAAGTAAAAACTTTTTTTATAACTACAAAAACTTTTTTTTAAGCCACTAATTCAACTGGGACGATTGAGACCGTCGTTTTGTTATTTTTACCCTTTTTGAACTCAACAATTCCGTCTGTAAGAGCGAAAATTGTAAAGTCAGATCCTAAACCAACGTTCTTACCAGGGTGGTATTGAGTACCTCTTTGACGGATTAAGATATTGCCATTTAAAGCTGGTTGTCCACCATATATCTTTACGCCTAATCTTTTACTTTGTGAATCACGGCCGTTCTTAACGGATCCTTCACCTTTTTTGTGTGCCATAGTATCTTAGTTTAAGCTATGTTTTCGATTTTGATTTGAGTATAGTGCGTTCTGTGACCGTGTTTCTTGCGGAAACCCTTTCTTCTCTTCATTTTAAAAGCGATCACTTTGTCACCTTGAACTAGGTCGTTTGTAATTTCAGCCTTCACTACCGCTTTAGTCGCGAAAGAGATGCTTCCATTATTATCAACGAATATTACATCATTGAATTCAACTTTGTCTCCGGTTTTACCTTGCAGGTGAGGTACATACAAGCTATCTCCTGCTTGTACTTTGAATTGTTGTCCTGCGATTTTAACTACTGCTAACATAATTGTCCAAAATTAGGAGGGCAAAGGTAATTATAATTATGTCAATATGCAAGGAATTCTTGAAAAATATAATTTAGCTATTTTTTAGGACTAGAAACCCTCAAAAGGTTTGATGTTCCGTAAAATACACTCTAAATTTGTTCCTGACTATTAAGTCATTAACCGATCCCTATGAATATTAAGTCTTTGTTGGCAAAACCCTTTGCGAATGTCATCTTTCGTCAAATACAAAAAGAGCGACATAGTGCTTTACAAGATCAGCAAAGTATTCTAAATCAATTAGTTAAAGCAGGGAAATCCACGATTTTTGGGAAAGAGCACAAATTTGATCAAGTCAATAGCCCCCTTGAATTTCAGGAAGCGGTGCCTTTGAGAGACTATGAAGCCTTTAAGACTTATATAGAACAGATCAAAAAAGGGACTCAAAACGTCCTTTGGAAAGGCAAGCCTATCTATTTTGCCAAAACCAGCGGCACCACCAGCGGTGTTAAATACATCCCTATAACAAAGGATTCTATCAGTAACCATATTAATGGGGCCAGAAACGCCCTCTTAACTTATATGGCAACCACCGGTGAAAACCAGTTTGTGAATGGCAGGATGATTTTTTTGAGCGGGTCTCCTGTTTTAGAAAGGGTGGCTGGCATTCCAACTGGGAGATTAAGTGGGATTGTGAATCATCATATTCCGGCTTATTTAAGAAGCAATCAATTGCCTAGTTATGAAACCAATTGTATCGAAGAATGGGAGGAAAAACTGGATCGCATTGTCGCCGAGACGATTTTAAAAGACATGACCTTAGTGGGCGGAATTCCGCCATGGATGCAAATGTATTTTGACCGTATAGTAGAAAAATCTGGTAAATCTGTAAAAGACGTATTCCCTAATTTACAAGTATTGGTACAGGGGGGTGTTAATTTTGAACCCTATCAATCTAAATTGTTTGACACGATTGGGAAGTCAATTGATACCATTGAACTGTTTCCGGCTAGCGAAGGATTTTTTGCTTTTCAAGATACAAGAGACCAACAGGGCTTATTATTAAATACAAATAGTGGTATTTATTTTGAGTTTATTCCTTTAGCGCATATACAGGAGGCCAATCCTAAAAGACTTAATTTATCACAAGTAGAACTAGGGGTACAATATGCACTCGTTATTAATAGCAATGCAGGTTTATGGGGGTACAATATTGGAGACACGGTGAAGTTTGTGAGCATCGATCCATACAGAATCATTGTAACAGGTAGGGTAAAACATTTTATTTCGGCATTTGGAGAACATGTGATTGGAGAGGAGGTAGAAGCAGCTATGTTGCAGGTGGCAAATGAAATGAATGCATCTATTGTAGAATTTACTGTGGCACCTTATATAGCACAAGGCGAAGGAAAAAGTTACCACGAATGGTTGGTTGAATTTGAACGTCCACCATTGGATATGGAATTGTTTAAATCTAAATTAAATCAAGCCATGTGTGCTAAAAATGTCTATTATCAAGACTTGATTGCAGGAAATATTTTAGCACCATTAGTTGTAACAGTGGTTCCTAAAAATGCATTTATTGAGTACATGAAATCCGAAGGAAAATTGGGCGGACAGAATAAAGTACCAAGATTAAGTAACGACCGAAAAATTGCAGATGCAATGCATATTCAATTAGGCAAATAGCAAGAATAGAATAAAAAGCGTATTTTTAACCACAAGTAAAAAACTGGATGAGTCAAAAAAGAATTGCCATTTTCGGATCTACAGGTTCCATTGGGAAACAAACCCTAGAGGTGATCGCGGCGAACCCAGACTTATTTGTCGCTGAGATATTGACGGCGCATGCAAATGAATCCTTATTAATAGAACAAGCATTATTATTTGAACCCAATATTGTTGTTATTGGTGAAATTGGGAAATACGCAATTGTAAAAAAAGCATTAGAAGGTAAACCTATTAAAGTATTTGCTGGTCAAGAAGCTTTAGAACAAGTTGCGGCGATGGATTGCTATGATTTTATGATGGCGGGTATTGTTGGATTTGCTGGTTTAAAACCAACTTTGACTGCAGTTCAAAATGGCAAAGCCGTTGGTCTTGCCAATAAAGAAACTTTAGTGGTAGCAGGTGATATCGTAATGCGCACTGCAAGAGAAAAAGGGGCAGCCATTATTCCTGTTGATAGTGAACACTCTGCCATTTTCCAATGTCTAGTTGGGGAAGGTAATAATCCAATTGAAAAAATTATACTTACAGCAAGTGGTGGCCCATTCCTAGGAAAGAAACCTAATTTTTTGGTGAATGTAAAAAGAGATCATGCTTTGCAACATCCTAATTGGAGCATGGGCGCAAAAATATCCATCGATTCAGCGACCTTAATGAATAAGGGTCTAGAAATGATTGAAGCTAAATGGTTATTTGACTTAAGGCCTGATCAAATCAAAGTGATAGTGCATGCACAAAGTATTATTCATAGTATGGTGCAGTTTCAGGATGGCAGTATAAAAGCACAGATGGGTTTGCCAGACATGAAATTGCCAATTCAATATGCCATGGCTTTTCCAAAAAGATTGAAGAATGATTTTCCAAGATATCATTTTGACAAACCCAATACTTTGACTTTTGATGAACCAGATATAAAAACATTTAGGAATTTATATCTGGCCACCGAAGCCATGCTTCGTGGGGGGAATACACCATGTGTTTTAAATGCTGCAAACGAAATTGCAGTCTATGCTTTTTTAAAAAATAGGATTGGATTTTTAGATATGACCGATCTAATTGAAAGAACATTAGAGAAGATTGAATTTATCGCGCATCCTAGTTTGGATGATTATTATGAAACCGACGGAGCTGCAAGAGATTTTGCTGCTTCATTAATACAATTATAACACATGTATCTAGCTGCTATCGATTTAACCGTTCTTGCAACAAAAACGGCACAATTTATTTTATCTTTTTCGATCATCGTTATCCTACATGAGTTAGGACATTTTATTCCTGCTAGATTATTTGGTGCAAGAGTAGAAAAATTTTATTTATTCTTTAATCCTGGTTTTAGCTTGTGGAAAAAGAAGATAGGCGATACAGAGTATGGATTAGGTTGGATTCCTTTTGGGGGCTATGTAAAAATTTCGGGGATGATTGATGAAAGCATGGATAAGGAGCAGTTGAATAAAGCCCCTGAATCTTATGAGTTAAGGTCTAAGCCTGCATATCAAAGATTGATTGTGATGCTAGGTGGTGTCATTGTGAATGTGATTTTAGCCATTGTGATTTTTATAGGTATTGCTTGGTTTTGGGGTGATAATTTTTTGCCAGCAAAAAATTTGAGCTATGGGATACATCCTACAGAGATTTCTAAAAAAATGGGTTTAAAAGACGGAGATATTATTGTAGCATTAGATCAAAAAGAATTAAAAGATTTCTTTGAATTAGAATCAAAAATCGTATTAGAAGATGCAAAAACAATTCAAGTAAAAAGAGGGGATAGTGCATTGAGTTTAGCTATACCAACAACCATAGCGGCTGAATTATCCAATGCAAATAATACGACAGCATTTGTTTTGCCTTTATTCCCAGTGATTGTGGATTCTATCGGGAAATCCGCTGTAGTGGTGGAAGGTAGTTTTCAAAAGAACGATACTTTATTAAGCATCAATGGTCAATCAGTTAAATACCAACATGAGTTTATTGAAGTAAAGAAAAAGTACAGCGATTCCTTAGTAACAGTGCTTGCTAAAAGAGGCATGGATACTGTGAAGATCAGAACCTTAATTAACAATAAAGCACAACTAGGGTTGTTTGTAAAATTACCAATGCAACTTTTCAAAACAGTGCATCAGGATTATAGTTTTGCCGAAGCAATTCCAACTGGCATTCAAAGATGTTTTACCACACTTGATAATTATGTGACTGGTATCAAACAAATCTTTACTGGTAAAGTCAATCCAAATGATTCTCTTGGAAGTTTAATCAGTATCGGCAATACTTTCCCATCTCAGTGGGATTGGGAGCGATTCTGGACTTTGACAGCTGTATTTTCGATCGTATTAGGTTTTATGAACGTATTACCTATTCCTGCATTAGATGGTGGACATGCCTTATTTATTCTATTTGAAATGATTACAGGCCGCAAGCCAAGTGATAAATTCATGGAATACGCACAAATTGCCGGGATGATTTTGATGTTTGGCCTTATGTTATATGCATTGGGATTGGACTTCTGGCGTTTATTTAAGTAAGCAGTAATTAAAATCCATTAATTAGTTGTAATTTTGTACTTGCTTTAATCGCAGTAATTGGGGTCGTATGGTTTTGACAGCAAGCGTAGCGGTTGGGGTAAGCATGTAGTGCGTTGGGTAATTAGCACTTTAATCTGAATACCAAACAAT
>CALPJR020000026.1 GCA_943323935.2 Bifidobacterium breve | reverse complement strand
GTGATATTGAAAACTGCAGAAGCAATGTATGAAGCTGCAGCACATCAGGGTCTAGAAAAGGATTCCTTTTTTGGACGTTTCCACTTCGAAAATTATGGTGGCACGCCTGTCCTAGGTGTGAACAAGCCAGTCATCATTGGTCATGGTATTAGCAACGCAAAAGCATTTTCAAATATGATTGCTTTGGCTGAAAAAATGATCGATACCAAATTCTGCGAAATCATTACAAGCAATTTTGCTGACATCCAATAGTATTAGGTTATTTTAACTTAATTTCACCTTCAATAAAAGCAACACATTTTATGTGGTTAAATAATGTTTTAGAAACCATTGGCAATACCCCAATTATTCGACTCAATAAAGTCAGCGTTGGCATGCCTGGAACGATCTTGGCAAAAGTGGACTATTTTAATCCAGGTAATTCTATCAAAGACCGAATGGCTTTGAAAATGGTGGAAGTAGCCGAAGCAGAAGGTAAATTAAAACCAGGCGGCACTATCATAGAATGCACCAGTGGTAACACAGGAATGGGCTTAGCTTTAGCAGCGGTTGTAAAAGGATATAAATGCATCTTCACTACAACCGATAAGCAAAGTAAGGAGAAGATGGATATTTTAAGGGCTGTGGGTGCCGAAGTGATTGTTTGCCCTACTAATGTTGAGCCAGAAGATCCTGCTAGTTATTATTCAGTAGCAAGGAAATTGGCAGGCGAAATACCTAATTCCTACTTCTTTAACCAATATGATAATTTGGCTAACCGACAAGCACATTATGAAACAACGGGGCCAGAAATTTGGCGTCAGACCGAAGGTAAAATCACCCACTTAGTTTGTACTGCAGGTACAGGTGGAACCATCACAGGAACAGCTAAATATTTAAAAGAACAAAACCCCCATATTCAAGTTTGGGCAATTGATCCAATAGGTTCTTTATTGACCCATTATTTTCAAACAGGTGAAGTGGATATGTCCTATGTGCATCCATATATTGCCGAAGGTTTTGGGGAAGACTTTGTTCCTGCAAACTATGATATGTCATTCATTGACCATTTTGAACAAGTGGCGGATAAAGAAGGTGCATTGATGACTCGAAGACTTGCCAAGGAAGAAGGTTTATTCTGTGGATATAGCGCAGGTAGCTGTTTTCAAGGGCTACTACAATTAAAAGATAGATTGAAACCAACTGATGTTGTTGTTTGCGTCTTCCATGATCACGGAAGCAGGTATGTTGGTAAAGTATACAATGACGATTGGATGAAATCTAAAGGATTTATTGACTAATGGCAGCTGGATTTTAAGGCCTTGCTAACATCTGTTTGGCGCTTAAAATGTATATTTGTAACTCAATAATTAAACAATGAATAAGTACAGATCGGGTGTTTTACATGGTAAAGAATTAGAAGCTTTATACAACGATGCAAAAGCCAATAATTTTGCCATCCCTGCCGTTAATACAACAGGTACAGATACCATCAATGCAGCAATAGAAACAGCAGCTAAAGTAAAGTCTCCTATTATTATTCAGTTTTCAAATGGTGGTGCGCAATTTATTGCTGGTAAGGGTATGCCAAATGACAATTTACAAGCCAATATTCAAGGTGCAATAGCAGGCGCATTACATGTGCACCAGGTTGCTAAATTTTATGATGTGCCTGTCGTTTTACATACTGACCACGCATCCAAAAAATGGTTACCATGGATCAGTGCTTTGATTGACGAGAGTGAAAAATACCACAAATTACATGGACAACCTTTGTTCAGTTCTCATATGTTAGATTTATCTGAAGAGCCAATCGAGGAGAATATCCAAACCTCTGTTGAATTCTTTAAACGTATGGCACCTTTGGGCATGGGTATTGAAATTGAATTAGGTGTGACAGGTGGTGAGGAAGATGGCGTTGATAATAGCGGTATTGAAAATGATAAATTATATACACAACCTGAACACGTTGCATACGCTTATACTGAATTAGGTAAAGTGGGCAACTTATTTACAGTAGCAGCAGCTTTTGGTAATGTACACGGTGTATACAGTCCAGGTAATGTGGAATTAAAACCAGAAATTTTACACAATAGTCAGTTACATATTGAAAAGACTTTAGGTACAGCATCAAAACCAGTTTATTTTGTATTCCATGGCGGGTCTGGTTCTCCTCAAAATCAAATAAGAGAAGCCATTGGATATGGCGCAATAAAAATGAATTTAGACACCGACTTACAATGGGCTTTCTGGGAAGGTGTATTAGGATATTACAAAAAGAATGAAGCTTTTCTTCAAACTCAATTGGGTAACCCAGAGGGCGCAGATAAGCCAAATAAAAAATATTATGACCCTAGAGTTTGGTTGAGAAAAGGCGAAGAGTCTTTCATCAAACGTTTAGAGCAATCATTTGACGACTTAAATTGTATCAATAGAAACGCTTAAATCTGTCACTATGCGTGAAAAAGTAGAAGATATTGAAGTCAACCTAACAGGAGAAGAATCAAATCATTCTGATGCAGCTGATAAATCAAGATGGTTTAAAAGAATCCGAAAAGGAATTAGTACTTCAACTGCAGACAAGAAAGAAACACCAGAAGGTTTATGGACAAAATGTCCAACTTGTAATCATATCTGTACCAGTTCTGAATTAAAAGAAAATTTGTACATCTGTGACAAGTGTAATTATCACCACCGTATTGGTAGTGATGAATATTTTGCCATCTTATTTGACAACCAAGAATTTACTGTACTTTTTGATGAGATCAAAAGTAAGGATGCACTTAATTTTACCGATCTAAAAAATTATCAAAAACGTTTAGACGAAATTCATTCTAAAACAGATTTGAAAGATTCTATGCGCGTTGGTATTGGAAAAATGAATGGTGAAGGTTACGTGGTTGCATGTATGGATTTTGAATTCATTGGTGGATCATTAGGAAGTGTGATGGGAGAAAAATTCAGCCGTGCGGTAGACTATTGTATTCAACATAGACTCCCCTTTTTAGTCATTAGTAAAAGTGGCGGTGCACGTATGATGGAAAGCGCATTTAGTTTAATGCAGTTGGCTAAAACTAGTGGTAAATTATCTCAATTAAGTGATGCCAAATTACCATTCATATCCTTATTAACAGACCCTACATTTGGTGGTATCTCTGCTAGCTTTGGTATGTTAGGGGATCTAAATATTGCAGAACCAGGTGCTTTGATTGGCTTTGCTGGTCCTAGGGTGATTAAAGAAACCATCAAGAAAGATTTACCTCCAGGTTTCCAACGTTCTGAGTTCTTATTAGAACATGGATTCCTTGATTTCATTGTAGACAGAAAAGAATTGAAGCAAAAATTGTCCGAAGTTGCTTTTATGTTCAGAAGCTAATGCCAAAAAGAAATCAATTTTAAATAGTACTTTTGTATCCCGGTGTAGCACATCGGGATATTTTTTATGGCGAAAGCACCAAAATCAATAGAATTAAACAATAGGCAGGCCTATTTCAACTACCAGATAGAAGATAAATATGTGGCAGGCCTTGTATTGATGGGAACCGAAGTAAAATCGATCCGTGCAGGTAAAGTAAGTTTCAATGATTCCTTCTGCTTTTTTGACAAAGGTGAACTATGGGTAAGGTCATTGTTCATCAATGCTTACACTCATGGCAATAAGAATAACCACATAGAAGTACACGATCGAAAATTGTTATTGACTGCAAGAGAATTAAAAAAGATAGAAGCACAAACCAAAGAAAAAGGATTTACCATTGTGCCACTACGCATTTTTTTTAACGATAAGCATTATGCTAAAATGGAGATTGGAATTGGCCGCGGTAAAAAAGAATACGATAAACGCGAAACCATTAAGAACCGAGATATCGACAAAGACATCAAGCGCATCCTCGCTAAGTAATACTCCTGCTTCTAACTTATTTAGAAAAAGTACTGGATTTTTATCTAAATAATCATATGTATTATTAAATTAGAATTAATACCTATCCCTAGGCTCTCCGCTCGCTTTGCTCAAAGGTTCGCTACGGAATAGTATTAATTCTAATTACTTGCTTCTATAAAGAAATTTAGAAAGAAATACTAATACTCGCCGAACATTCGAGCTTGCGAGCTGAGAGGCGAGGATTCCAGTATTTTTTCTAAATCGTTTATTATTGGATATTCATTAGTAAGACTTTCCGTAGTTTTCTTAGACGTACTTTCCTGTGTCTTCTTTTTTGAATTCAATCTGTTCTTTTAAAGACGCGGCATCTGGGCGATGCGTGGTTGCGAAAGCAGCAATGAGCAGGACAATTAAAATACAAACAGCGCCTAGTAATTCTTTAGGCTCTAACCAATACCCTAGTGCTTGATTGATTTTTGCATGTTGAGGTGCGCTTAATTCATACCTAATTTCGATCCTTGTTCCAATCTTTGATTGGTAGCTGTTAGGATCTAATAGCACTTGATATTGCTTCCCTGCCTCTTTAAATACAGCTTGTACCTTTCCATTTTTTGCTTCTATGAGGGCAGGTGTTGTCACGCTATCAAAATAGTCTGGTGTTCTGCTAAAAGGCAGGTAAGAGAGAAAGCAAAAAATGAATAATATAAGTACCGATTTGATCAAGACATCAATTTTTAAATTAAAAAAGCGCCCCCGAAATTGCTAACGAGAACGCTTAAAGCTATATGATTTGCATTGCTGCAATGTTAAATTATGCTGTTAGGCTCCTGAAATCTACAGGAACTAATTTACTTACTCCAGGCTCTTGCATGGTCACACCATAGATCACATCCACCGCACTCATTGTTTGCTTATTGTGCGTTACAATGATGAACTGTGATTTGTCAGAAAACTTCTGAATCATTTGAGTGAATTTACCAACATTGGCATCATCCAATGGTGCATCCACCTCATCCAAAATACAGAATGGTGCTGGCTTAATTAGGTAAATCGCAAACAACATTGCTGTTGCAGTCAATGTACGCTCTCCTCCACTCAACTGTGTGATAGAAGATGGACGCTTACCTTTAGGTTTCGCAACAATCTCTACTGCAGTTTCTGAAAGATTTGTTGGATCTACTAATATTAAATCACAAGAATCTTCTTCGGTAAATAAGGCTTTAAATACTTTTTGGAAATTCTCTCTAGCAGTATTATATGTTTCTAAGAATGCTTGATTGGCTGTGGCTTCAACTTCTTGTATGGTTAATAACAAACTCTCCTTCGCGGTTACCAAGTCATTCTTTTGTTCTAAGATAAAATCATAACGCTTTTTCATTTCGGTGTAAGCCTCGATCGCTGTTGGATTCACTTCACCCATATTCTCTAAACGCTTCTTCATTTTTTCAACATCTTGTTGAAGTTCTTCCAATGTTGCTTCAGTTTGTCTTCCAAGATCTAAAATCTCTTCTAACTCCACTTTAAACTCCACACTTAATCTTTCCTTGGTTCCAGCCAATTGTAGTTTTAAATTATTTAATTTATCCTTGATCTCATTGATCAACTGATCCATTATTTCCTTAGACTTAACTTGAAGTCTTAAACTACTTTCTTTTTCTTGCAGGGCGGTTCTTAAAGTATAGTAAGCTTGATCTGCCTCGTTTAATTTAAGCTCTTCTGCTTCCTTATTTCTTAGTAATTCAACCAATGCTGTCTCTATTGTTGCTAATTCATTGTTACTATCTACAATTGCAGTAGATGCTTCTGTCAACTGAACAGTATTAGATTGTATTTGTGCATGCAAGTCATTCAATTGATTGTCCTTGAAGATGACTTCCTGTTGTAAAGCCTCAATTTTGCTTTGTTGCTTTGTCAATTGTAAATTCATTTCATTGAATTCACCAGATGCTAAATGGTATGCCTGCTCTGCAGCTTGGTAGGCCAATTCGATATCTCCTAATTTCGCCTGAGTTGTTTGTAAGGAAGCATTCAATTCGGTCAATTGTGTTCTTGTATCACCAATCAAAGCATGCTCTTGTCCAATTTTCTCTGCCAATTCGGCCAACTTAGCCACTGCAGCTACTTGAGCAGATTGTAAGTTTTCTAATCTATTCTTATTCGCAAATACATCATTGATTAAATGATTGACATTTTGTTCTGTTGTCCTTATTTCTTGTTCTTTCAATAATTCATTGTACTGTAAAACAGACTCGTGCTTCACTTGAATTTGAGATTTTAATTCATTCACCAACGTTTCTTGTAATTGAATGTCTCCCAATAATTTTTCTAAATTCTTAGCACGTCCAATTTTCTTTCCTTCAAACAATCCAACACTTCCACCTGTTAATGTATACTTTCCTCTTACATATTTTCCTGTTTTTTCTAAAATCATGCCTGTAGTACTTGCTTCTAAAGCAGCTTCATTTTCGGCAATGAATACATTCCCTAATAAATGATTCGCTAAAGCAGCATATTTTGGATCAATCTCAATCACAGATAATGCGGCAATGGTATTAGATGGTGCAGCTTCTGCTTTGGCACCATTTAATTGATCTAATAAAAAGAAGTTGGCCTTGCCTTTTTTGTTTTCATCTAATAACTGCACAGCTTGCATCCCTTCCTTTAAATCATTCACTACGTAATAATTTAAATAAGGTTCTAAAACATTTTCAACAGCAGTTCGGTAGGCTTCTTGCACATATAAAATATCAGAAAGGATTGGAGCATTGTGATTCCAGCCTGTATTCTTGTGTAAGAATTTAACACTCTCAGGATACCCATCCATGGAGTCTACTAAGCTTTTTAATAAATCGTATTCGTTTTTCTTAGCATCTAAGATCCTTGCTTGTTCTGCTAATTTTGTTCTTAATTGTTCAAGTGCTTCTTGGGTTTCAAAAATACTTGCTTTAGCTGTTTCATTTTGTGCCAGCAAGTCGGCTAAATGTGCTTTACTTGCAGCCAATTCAGCTTCTTTAGTTGCTAATTGAGTAGTGAGCTCAGCCACTTGCTCTGCTCTATGCAATTGTTCCTCATCTAATTGATGTTGGCTTCTTTGAATATTTTGAATCGAAGTGTCTGATACCGCAACTTTCTTCTCTGCCTCAAATTGATTTCTTTGAATTTGACCAAACTGTTGACGCAATCCGTCCAGCACGCCACGTTGGTCATCAAATTGTGCACGCTTATTGGTTAATTCAATATGCGATTGGTCTACCCTATTTTTAAAATCATTGTAAATTTTTTCTTCTTCGGTAACTTGCAATTTGGTATACTCAATTGAATCTCCAATCGTTTTTAATTGTCCTTCGGCACGCTCTAAGAATTCTTGTAAGCCCTTTTCTTTATCGTTTAAATAATTTAAACGTTGAGCAGCCAAACTTTTATCATTCTCTTTGGTTCTTAAATGCTGCAACATATCATTGAACTCATGTTGCATGCTTTGTAAACCCTTTTCTTTTTCAATGAAAACTACACGCTCTTGTTCAAGCGCAGCTTCTTCTAAAGCGATGGCTGCTTCTAATTGAAATTTCTTATCGGTTTCAGTTTCTTGTTGCTCTGTTAATTCTTTATAAGTTAAATTAAAGCCTTCTAATGACGCAATGGCTAGTTCAATGGCAGTTTCCTTATAATCTTTTTTAATCTCAAAATATTTCTCTGCTTTCTTGGCTTGATTCTCTAAAGTCTTTAATTGGTTGTTGATTTCAAACAATAAATCCTCTATACGCGCTAAATCTTGCTCAGTTGCATCTAATTTATTCTTCGCTTCTTTTTTTCTTGTTTTATAAATGGTGATCCCTGCAGCTTGTTCTAACATTTTACGACGACTATTATCTTTATCCTTGATAATATCATCCACCATGCCTAATTCAATAATGGCATAACTGTCTGTGCTCACCCCTGTGTCCATGAATAAATTATGGATGTCTTTTAAACGACAAGACACATCGTTCAAACGGTATTCACTCTCCCCATTTTTATAATAACGACGCGTCACCGTGATGGTGCTAAATTCTGTTGGCAATAAATTTTTAGTATTCTCGAAAGTCAAACTCACTTCCGCCATGCTACTCGCGTTTCTGGTCTTAGAGCCATTGAAAACCAATGAGTCTAAATTCTCAGATCTTAGTGCTGAAATCTTAGATTCCCCTATCACCCATCTTATACTATCTATGATATTACTCTTACCGCAACCATTCGGTCCAATGATGCCTGTTATACCCTCGTCAAAACTGACAATAGTTTTGTCAGCAAAACTCTTGAACCCCTTGATTTCTAATGACTTTAATCTCACTTTTGTAACGCTTTAAATTGTCTGCGAACATAAGAAAAATCAGTCAAAAAGTCAAGGGGAATGGGTGTATTTAGATTGAAATGTGGACAAAATCTACCCCTTTTCAACAAGGCGACCTCCCTCAGTGGTCAAGGTACGTGCTGGGAACTTATTTACAACCATATAATCATGGGTTGCCATAATGATGGCAGTTCCATCTTCCTTGGCAATTTGGAACAATAAATGCATGATTTCATCGGATGTTTCAGGGTCTAGACTACCTGTTGGTTCATCC
>CALPJR020000025.1 GCA_943323935.2 Bifidobacterium breve | reverse complement strand
GGGCACGAGGTGGCTGCGAAGGTGGTTGCGACATCTATCTTGAAAGCATTCTCTTTTCTTAAGTAGAATGTCCGCGGTCCCCACATACCAAGCGATCCATTGGGGCAGGCGCTTCCATGTCTTTTTTTACATCCGCAATGGCTTTCGCTTGATCAATGGTGTCTTCATAAATAAATGATGCTTCTAATTCATGCATCATATAATTGTCTGGGGTAAAAGCAAATCCAGTTTGCGCTTTTCTTTGTGCGTATAACTTGATTAAATCAAAAGCAATCGCCTTCACTTTTGCCTTGGTCTTATCTTTTAATTTCACCCATGCATCAGATCCTAATTTATTCACTTTAGGTGGCGTCCCTTCCTTTCCTGTATATTTTGATATCTTATGCAGTGAATTAACATTGACATATAAAATATCACTATCCTTATAAATAATCCTTACCGCTTCCTGCATCATGCCATTCACTTCGATCTTCTGTAACCCACTATAAACGCCAACGCCATGATCAATATGGGTTACATAGTCACCAGGATGCAAGTCACTTAAAGTTCGAAGCGTGATGGCCTTATTTTTACTATACGCTTGTTTGACTTTGTACTTATGGTATCGCTGAAAAATTTGATGGTCTGTATAGCAAACCATCTTATGATCATGGTCTATAAAACCTTCATGAATATTTTTTACAATTGGCGTAAACTGAATATCTGTATTTAAATCGGTGAAAATAGCATGCAAGCGCTCTAATTGCTTTGCTTGCTCCGCAAATAAAAACAAATCATAGCCTTTCTTTTCATACTCTTGTAAATTGGCAATTAAATATTGAAACTGCCTATTGAAACTAGGTTGTACCTGCGTGCTAAAAGCCAATTTTTGCTTGGTTAAATTTGCCTGAAACCCCCACTCTATGATGGGCTTGTTGAATACTTGTTCTATCACCTTTTCAACAGGCACAAAATCATCTTTATCTGTATTTTTTTTATGCGCGTCTGCATCATCTATTATTTTAAGGATAGGTGCATGCAATAAAAATGCCTCCAATGCTTCCATTTGGTCATTGCCTCTTTGTTGAATCAATGTCCAATCTTTCAACCAAACAACTGTGTGCTCTGGGACAAATTCCATGAATGGAATTTTAATCGTATCCTCAAATTGGGTGGTCACATTGGGGATAATATTTACTTGTAATAATTTTCGTTCACTTAATTGCGTTGCTGGATCAAATAAACGAATGCTATCTACTTCCTCTCCAAATAATTCTACGCGATAAGGTTTTTCATTACCAAATGAATAGATATCAAAAATACCGCCTCTTAATGCAAATTGACCTGGCTCATACACAAAGTCAGTTCGCTCAAAGCCATACTGAATAAGCCGATCCATTAAATCATTTAAGCCAATTGTGTCATTGGTTTTGATTTGAATGATATTTTCTTGCAGGGTTTTAGGCATGATCACTTTTTCAAAAAATGCCTCCGGATAAGTCACCACTATTTTTTTATTACCCCCCATCGATAACTTCGTCAAAGCCTCCGTTCTCAACATCACGTGGGAAGGATTAAGCAAGTTAAAATTTTGACTGGTTTTAAAAGAAGAAGGAAAATAAAACAAGTCCATCGCGCCTGTAATACTTTCAATTGAATTATAAAAATAGGCCGCTTCCTCTGCATCATTTAATACAATGACATGATTGTAGGTTGCTGTTTGAGGATGCGTGAAAATATGTTGTAAAACAAATACGGGCGAAGATCCGTTGAGGTTTTGTAAGTGAACCTGAAATGGAGCATTTGCGGCACCAGACATAGCAATCCCATCTACTATTTTTTTTAGTAGGGGGGATACATCGTACCGATCAAACAAAGATTGCTCATTCATAGTTCAGTCCGCAAAGATACAATCAATCCATGGACGAAGCGATGATCCTTAAATCAATTTCTTGAAATTGATGCTTGGATACTTCCACAAAAGCCACCCCAGTATTGCCAGAAAAAAATGGAATATAGATCCCATCCCCATAGCCCAACACGATGGTGTATTTCCCTGGAGCTAGCCTTAACTTGAATTTCCCTGCTTTATCAGAACGGATTTGCTTGACAATTTTAGCTTGTATGCCTTTTGCATAATTCCCCTCTTGTTCAATCAATTGATCGAGATTGGCTGCTTCATAAACGTAGACCAATGTCGAAATTGGAAGCCCTTTCTGTTTGGCCATGCCCTTTAATGGCATGGATGCATTTTTGTCCATGAATACATGTCCCAAAATACCCTGTGGAAGGATACAAAAGCCCATAAGCATAGGGGCTAAACAAACTAAGAGAAAAAAATCGAAGGCCTTCTTGCGCATAAATGCAATTTGTTTAAAGTTACATTTTAAAGCTTCAACTTGATTGAAATTCAAAGATTTGATATAAATTTATATTTATGAAACTACGCATTTTAATACCCCTTTTTTTTATATGCTTTGTAACCATTTTAAGTGCACAGGATGCAACAAAAAAGGAAGTGTTGATACAGACATCCAATGAACTAGCATTGGATGCTCGTAATAAATTTTCAAAAGCGGTTATTGCTGCTAAAGAAAAAGGATGGCCAATTCAATATGCTTCTCAAAATCAAACCAAAGCAAAATTAATTGGTGTAGATGAAAAAGGGTGGCCTAAATATTATATTGGCTTTGCTGATCCAGTTGCATCAATTACCATTGGTGCAAATAAGGTTTGGCCTGGTGCTTCATCTAATTTAAACCTTAGTGGATCGGATGATAGCATGACCAATAAATTGGGTGTATGGGACGAAGGAAGTCCCCTATTAACGCACAAAGAATTTATTGGTAGAATTACACAAAAAGATAACGCTAAAGAAGTTGTAACACATAGTTCGCATGTGGCGGGCATTGTAATGAGTAAAGGACTGAACCCATTATCAAAGGGGATGGCGTATAACGTAAAAGGAATCCTAGATTACGATTGGAACAGTGACCTTTCAGAAATGTCTGCCGCTGCTGCAAATGGCTTATTGATTTCCAACCACTCTTATGGAACAGTAACTGGTTGGAATTATAATAGTGATTCTGCGCGTTGGGAATTCAATGGTAGATTCAATGAAAAAGAAGATTACCGATTTGGATTATACGATTTTGACGCACAAATTCAAGATTCGATTGCTTACAATGCACCTAATTATTTAATTATAGCTGCAGCAGGTAATAACAGAACAAGCGTTGGTCCTGCAGTTGGACAAACTTATTGGAGAAGAAACGAAGCAGGAAGAATGATCAATGCAGGTGCTCGACCAGCAGATATTAGTAGCAATGATGCATTTGGAAGTATCTCCACTGATAAAAATGCAAAAAATGTACTCACAGTGGGTGCTGTTTTTGGCATCCCTTCGGGATACAATAAAAAGGAAGATGTTGTCATAAGTAATTTTAGTTCATGGGGACCAACAGATGATGGCAGAATAAAGCCAGATATTGTGGCACAAGGCGTTTCAGTATATGCCCCTATCGCCACAAATGATTCTAGTTATGGTTACTTAAGCGGCACTTCAATGGCAGCGCCTGGTGCAGCAGGAAGTTTATTGCTTTTGCAAGAATTAGGTCATCGATTTACATTGAATGGTGCACCAAGGGTTTTAAAATCAGCTACTGTTAAAGGGCTTGCAATTCACACAGCAAACGAAGCTGGATTGTACCCTGGGCCAGATTATAAATATGGGTGGGGATTGCTAAATATTGCTGAAGCTGCGCAAGTTTTGAATACGGCGTACACCAATAACAATAGTGCAAGTAGTCCTCATTTTGTCTATGAAAATACTTTACTCAACGGAGAGAGCAAGTCATACACCATTACTGCTTCTGGCACGCGACCAGTTAAAGCCACCATTGTTTGGACCGATCTAAAAGGAAGTTCTAGTGAAGTATTGAATGATGCTAATCCAGAATTGATCAATGATTTAGAATTAGTCATTACACAAGGTAATAAAACATTCAATACTTGGAATTTAACGCCAAGCAGTCCAGACAATCAAGCATTCAAAGGAGTTAATAGTATTGATAACGTCGAAAAAGTAGAAGTTGATACCAGTTTAGTCGGAACCAATTACACCGTTACCGTTAAACACAAAGGAACACTTGAAAGAGGACAACAAAATTATTCTTTGATTATAAGTGGCGCAGGTGGTACCGCATATTGTAGCTCAGCAGCTACAAGCAATGCAGGAACTAAAATTGATAGCATTCAAATTAATAATATTAAATTCTCAAAAACAACAGCAGATAATTACGTAGACAATACAGCACTATTTGTCAATGGTGAATCTAATGGCACAGTTTCATTATTTATGAGATTAAGCAGTGCGGATAACTCCAATAACAATAGATTTGTTAAAGTGTTTATTGATTACAATAACAATGGTGTTTTTGACACAGATGAACTAGTGCATACAAGTGCTGCAATCACCAATGGAGACTATAGCGCCAATTTCGATTTAATAAGCAATTTGATTGTCAACCAATTCACAAAACTAAGAGTAGTTGTAGCCGAGGCTACAGCGGCTTCAAATGTAATTGCATGTGGCACATATACAACAGGAGAAACACAAGATTATACATTAAGAGTAGTGAACCCATCTAACGATGTTCAATTACTTGAAATCACCAATCCTAGTGGAGGTGTTTCTGAAAAAGCAGTTCAATATGTAACTGTTAAAGTAGCAAATAATGGAGCAAATAGAATAACCAATCTTCCACTTAGTTTAGAAGTTAAAAAAGATAATACCACTATTTTAAATATTAAAGAAACATTTACAGGAAGATTATATGGATCAGAAATCATGTCCTACACATTCCAAACACCAATTTCAGTTGAATTAAATCAGAATTATACCATCATTGCCTCTGCAAGTCTTGCCAATGACCAACAACCAGCTAATAATGCCATGACTGCAACCATTATCAGTCCTAACGCAAGTCCAGCTATTACTGGATCTGCTACGGGATGTAATGAAAATGTTCAATTGCTAGTTAATAACCCAAATAGCAATGACCAATACTTATGGTATAATCAAAATACTGATTTGAGTAAGCCTATTGCAAATGGTACAGTTATAAGAACATCTACCAATGCAACAAATGTGTATGTTGGAAGAGGATGGACTGGATTCATTGGACCTAAAGACAATACCACTTTAAGTAATTCAGGTGGATATAATAATTGGGGCAGTAGCTATGGAGAATTCATTCGTTTCAATACGACTGGACCAATCCAATTAGAAACAACAAAAATATATACAGGCTATGCAGGTAAAATTGAGCTTGAATTAAGAGCACTAAGCACTTTCACAGATACCACTTATTCCTACTTCCCTTCTCAAACTCAAAAAGCAATTTTACATGTTGGTGCTAGTAGTCCAAGCCCAACACCTGCAACAGGAAGTGCTGGTTCTGGTACTGCTACCCCTTTTGTACAAGGCGATACTGGAAGAATCTATGCGATTAATATGAATATATCACAGGCTGGCAACTATATTTTAATTGCACGTTGTTTGGACAGTGCCACCATTTTCAGAAACAATTTGATCACCACCAATAATCATCCTTTTGGTCCAACCGTACTTGCTACTATTACTGGCAACTGGGCAGGCAGTAATTTTGAGAAATTTTATTACTTCTTTTACAATATGCAAATCAGTACACCTAAATATGAAAAAGCGTTGAGTAAAATTCCTGTAATACTGACTGCTAAACCTATCATTTCACAAGTTGGAATAGATAGTTTAAATACCACTGCAGCGGATACGTATCAATGGTTCATGAATGACGAATCCATCACTGGAGCAACAAAAAGTGGTATAAAAGTGACTAAAAATGCAATGTACAAAGTCAGCGCGACTACTGGAACTTGTACCAATTATTCAGATAATAAATTAGTTTTAATCACTGATATCCCGCAAGCACCAACAAAAGAGATTGGATTAAAAATAGTTTCAACAGATTATATCGAAAATATCATTAAAGGCAATCAATTCTATATTCAATTTAACAATGTTAAAACCAATGCAATTGGCTTAAGCATCATGAATAGCAGTGGTCAAACTGTCTTCCAAAAAGATAAATTAAATAACCAGAATTCAGCGCAACCTGTGCAAGTGCCTACATTGACAACTGGTATTTATTATGTTAAAGTATTTGCTAATAATAAAGTCTACGTTCAAAGCGTATTCGTCACTAATAATTAATTCAATATGTTACAACCATGGCAGGATGCAGTAGTGACAAAAATTGTACAAGAAACGCCCACCACAAAACGTTTCTTTCTTGCCTTGACAAGTGGCCACCTATTTGACTTTACACCAGGCCAGTTTGTTACATTTGATTTGCCTATCCATGAGCAAAAAAATA
Organism: Bifidobacterium breve; assembly: GCA_943323935.2. Next base: position 2,157 of record CALPJR020000025.1, on the reverse strand, counting down.
AGCGATGGAGAAGTTATTCCATTGCATCTGCCCCAAGCAATAACAGTGAATTTGAATTGGTTATTGTGCATTTAGAAGGCGGATTAGGTACCACCTATTTGTTCAACGAAGTGGCTGTAGGCACTACTCTTTTAATGAGGGGACCTCAAGGTGTTTTTGTATTACCAAAATTAATTACGACCGACTTATATTTTATTTGCACAGGAACAGGCGTTGCACCATTTAGATCCATGCTATTGGACATCCATCAAAAAAAGTTGCCACATCAAAAAATGCATTTATTATTTGGATGTAGACAATACACTGATTGTTTATATGGGCAAGAACTCAAAGCTTTAGAAGCGGTTGAGGAAAACTTTTTTTACCACCCAAGTTTTTCTAGAGAAACTGAAATGCGCGAAGGAGTAAACCTAGGCTATGTGCATGCTACTTATAAAAAAATCCTAGAAGCAGGTGCTAGTAAAGAAGCGCATTTTTATATCTGTGGCTGGAAAAACATGGTGGACGAGGCAAGAACCACATTAGCCGAATTAGGCATCCCGAAAACTCAAATTCATTTTGAATTATATGGATAAAAAAAGCGCCCATGTTGATTTCAACTGGGCGCTTTTTTATTCGTTAAATGATTTATGCAATATGCTTTAAGACTAAAGCTTTGACTTCACTCATTGGAATTCTTTCCTGTTGCATACTATCTCTAAAGCGAACAGTTACTGTGTTGTCTTCCTTCGTTTGATGGTCAATCGTCACGCAAAATGGTGTACCTATTGCATCCTGTCTTCTGTAACGTTTTCCAATCGCATCTTTTTCTTCAAAAAAGCAATGGAAGGAAGGCTTACATTCATCCATTAAAGCTTTTGCCAATTCTGGCAAACCGTCTTTTTTAGTCAATGGCAATACAGCTAATTTGATAGGTGCTAATTTTGCTGGCAAATGCAAGACAACTCTTGAATCAGTCGTGCCATCTTCTTTTTGAATCTGCTCTTCCTCATAAGAATTAGATAAAATCAACAAGAACATTCTATCTAAACCAATCGAAGTTTCAATCACATAAGGCACATAATGCTGATTGATTTCTGTATCAAAATATTGTAATTTCTTTTTACTAAATTCTTGATGGCGTGTTAAGTCATAATCTGTTCTAGAATGTATCCCTTCTACTTCTTTAAAGCCAAAAGGGAATTCATATTCAATATCTAATGCTGCATCAGCATAGTGGGCTAATTTAACGTGGTCATGAAAACGGTACTTATCCGCTGCAATACCCAAGCTTAAATGCCAATTCATACGTTCATTTTTCCAATGCTCATACCACTCTTTTTGAGTGCCTGGTTTTACAAAAAATTGCATTTCCATTTGCTCGAATTCACGCATTCTAAATATAAACTGACGCGCCACAATCTCATTTCTAAAGGCCTTCCCTGTTTGTGCAATCCCAAAAGGAATTTTCATCCTTGCCGTTTTTTGTACATTCAAGAAATTCACAAAAATACCTTGCGCAGTCTCTGGTCTTAAATAAATGGTATTGGCATCTTCTGCCACTGAACCTAATTCTGTAGAGAACATCAAATTAAATTGACGAATCTCTGTCCAATTGCTTGTTCCACTGACACTACACTGTATTTTATTGGCTTGTATCAATGTACCTAAACCAGCAAAATCATCATTTGCAAGTAAGGTATCCATATCGGCTAATAATTGTGTAGCACGATCACGCAATGCGGCGCCTCCATCGGCAGCCTTAGCAGCTTCTTCATTTAGCTTATCCGCATGTGCTTCTATTAAATGGTCTACACGGTATCTTTTTTTACTGTCCTTATTGTCAATCAATGGGTCACTAAAACTGTCTACGTGACCACTTGCCTTCCAAGTAGTTGGATGCATGAAAATGGCAGCATCAATACCCACAATATGATCGTTCATTTGTGTCATGCTCTTCCACCAATAGTCGCGAATATTCTTTTTTAATTGTGCACCATATGGACCGTAATCATATACTGCACTTAATCCATCATAGATTTCACTACTAGGAAACACAAATCCGTATTCTTTGGCATGCGAAATGATCGCTTGTAATGTATTGTCTGTAACTGTCTTACTCATAGATTGCAAATATAGGTCGAGAAAAGATTATGGTTGTAATTTTTCATTGTTTTG
>CALPJR020000024.1 GCA_943323935.2 Bifidobacterium breve | reverse complement strand
GCTAAAAAAGAAGAAACCAAGCAAAAGCGTTTAGAAGCGACTTTAGAAAAGTTGATTGCTGGTAAGCAGAATCCTTCAGAGAAATAAAAAAAGTATACTATTCCTAGAATAGGGATATTGCATGAATAGTCAATCTATTTAAAGATAACGGTCCCAATAATCTTGGTTAACTCGCGCTCTGCATCTTTAAGATGCTTGTGAATGTGCAGCAATTGTATTTGATCTTCTCCACTCACTTTCTCCATGTCTTCCTGATTCTGGCGAATCATCTTCTTAATCTTTCTTAGTTTATAATACAATAAACTCACTTCAATTTCATGTTGAAAACTACTTTCAGCAACGACTTTCTTAATACCTAGTTTTTCATTCCATCTTAGACTCAATTCATGTTCTGGCTCAAAAAGGCCCATCACCAATTGCTGGATCTGTGGGTCTTCATGGTATTGCAATGTTTTATGATTGGGCATTTTACCTGCTACCTGCCATTCAAAAAAGACCTTTACCAATTGAATCATTTCTTGATTATCCAAAGGGAAGGGTTCTAATTCTTCTGCAATCCAAGTAGATGCAAGTTTTCCGTCTGCTAGTGTTTCGTTACCAAATTCAATCAATAATCTTATTAAGTTTTTTTCGTGTAAAAGATCCTTGTCAAGCACAAGGTCAATATTGTCTATGTCCTGCGTTTCTTGTTGGAAACTAGGCATTAAAATAGCCGCTTCGTCATAGGCCATCTTCTTTTCATCTTTTACAATCTTGTCACGCTTGAACTTATTAACCAATTGCGTCAAACCCGTTTCGTCAATGCGCAATATGTCCGCACATTTTCTAACGTACTCTTGTAATTTTGTAAAATCTTCTGCCTTATTGATTTTACTTAGTGTCTCCGCCATCTGATTGACTAGACTATTCTTTTTATTTAAATCATTCCCAACTTCTTTTAATTGGACTTCTAATTGGAATAAAATAAAATCTTTTTTTGCGGATTGAACAAATGCGCGGAACGCATCGGGACCAACTTTATTAACATAACTATCTGGATCCTCATTGTCTGGAATCAACACCAATTGCACATTCAATCCTTCCTCTAAAGCCATATCCAATCCCCTTAATGCTGCTTTCACACCAGCTGCATCACCGTCATAAATAATCGTCAGGTTCTGGGTATATTTTTTAACCAATCTCAATTGATCGATTGTTAAAGATGTACCACCACTTGCCACGACGTTTTCAATGCCAGCTTGGTGTAAGCTCACCACATCCGTGTAACCTTCTACCAATAAACATTCATTGGCTTTGTCAATGGCTGTTCTAGCAAAATAAGAACCATAAAGAATTCGACTCTTAATATAAATCTCGTTCTCTGGTGTATTGATGTATTTTGGAGAGCGATCATTCTTGGCAATTTGTCTTGCGCCAAAACCAATAATTTTTCCAGTGGTATTATGAATAGGGAAGATGATACGGTCCCTATAATTATCCTGCCATCCGCCATCGCGTTCTACCACTAAACCAGTTCTTGCAAATAATTCTGGATTGAATTGATTTTGAATCAAGGCTTTTGCTAAACTATCACGTTCAGAAGGGTTGTATCCAATTTTAAATTTTTCTACAATCGGACGTAAAAAACCACGATGTTGCATATAGCTCTGTGCAATGGTGGTTCCGGCTTCTGTGTCCCAGTATTGTTTGGTAAAAAAGTCCATTGCAAAATGATTGATCGCATACAAACTGTCTGCAGTTTGTTGTGCTATCTTTTGAGCAGGACTGGTCTCTGTTTCTTCTATTTCAATATTATATCTCGCAGCCAACCATCTTAAAGCCTCCACATAACTATACTTCTCGTGCTCCATCAAAAACGTGATGGTATTTCCGCTCTTGCCACAGCCAAAACATTTGTAAATTTCTTTGGCAGGAGAGACGGTAAAAGAAGGCGATTTTTCGTTGTGGAAAGGGCAGTTGCCTATATAATTGGTGCCTCTCTTCTTTAATTTCACAAATTCACCCACCACATCAATGATGTCAATTCGGCTGGTAATTTGTTGAATGGTTTGAGGCGTAATCATAGGAGCGCGAATTTAACAAATCTTAGGCTATTCTTGGGTAGAAAACTCCATATCATCACTATCTAGCAGTTCACGCTCAATTTCTTCCATTTGAACGATGTCCCAGGCTTCCGTTTCGGTTGGGGTTAGGTTCATGACTTCGCCAAATTCAGTCAAATCTAGGGCGTTTTGTAAGTTATCTGACAAGCAACAAAGGACAAAACTGGTATTATTGTCATAAAACACCTCTTGATGCTGTGCCAATAGCTCCATAATGCTTAAATCCCAGTCTTTTACACCCTCAAGGTTTAAAACTAGGTTTTTAGGGCTATTTGTGCCTAATTTTTTGATCAAATCATTCAATTCTGGCACGAGATTTGAACTAAGACTAGGGTCGAGTAAGCTTAAAACAGTGAATTTCTCTTTTGTATCAATTTTATAGTGCATAATCACATACTTTAGGGTAAAATTATTCGTTTATCTAATAACAGCTCGAACAAATTATATGGATAACAATTTTTCAACACAAGTTAAGGAAATCATCTCTTATAGCAGAGAAGAGGCGTTAAGATTAGGTAATGATTTTATTGGTGCGGAACACCTTATGTTAGGTTTGATCCGTGACCAAGAGAATACTGCTATCAAAGTCTTAAGGCAACTGAATGTGAATTTGGGAGAATTAAGAAAAGAGATCGAACTAGCCGTAAAGGATAAGTCTGGTAAAAATATCGCGAATATCAATAGTCTTCCTTTAACAAAGCAAGCAGAAAAAGTAATTCGCGTGACTGTTTTAGAAGCCAAGGCTTTGAAAAGTCCAATGGTCGAAACGGAGCATCTTTTATTAAGCATTTTAAAGAATAAGGAAAACATTGCAACACAAATTTTAAATCAATTTGACGTAGACTATGATTTATTCCGCAATGAATTAGGCATGGTAGGTTCTTCGCCATCTGCGCCTTCAAGTCCAAGTTCAGAATACCAGGAAGAAGGGGATGATGATTTTGATGACGAAAAAGGCAGAGGTGGATTTGGAGGAAGCACAAAATCTAAGCCAAGCGCAACAAGTAAATCTAAAACACCTGTACTAGATAATTTTGGTAGAGACATCACTAAGTTAGCAGAGCAAGATGCCCTAGATCCAATAGTGGGAAGGGATGCAGAGATAGAAAGAGTGAGTCAAATTCTAAGCCGTCGTAAAAAGAACAATCCAATTTTAATTGGTGAACCAGGTGTGGGTAAGACGGCGATTGTAGAAGGGTTGGCATTAAGAATTGTACAACGAAAGGTGAGTCGTGTTTTATTTGATAAAAGAGTGATCTCTTTGGATTTAGCTGCTTTAGTGGCAGGTACAAAATACCGTGGTCAATTTGAAGAGCGTATGAAAGCAATCATGAATGAATTAGAGAAAAACAGAGACGTTATATTATTCATTGACGAGATTCATACGATTGTTGGTGCTGGTGGCGCAAGCGGGTCATTAGACGCTTCTAATATCTTTAAGCCAGCATTGGCTAGAGGTGAATTGCAATGTATTGGTGCTTCTACATTGGATGAGTACAGAATGCATATCGAAAAAGATGGTGCATTGGATCGTCGTTTCCAAAAAGTGATTATTGAACCACCAAGTGTGGCAGATACGATTACTATTTTGAACAATATCAAATCTAAATACGAGGATTACCATAGCGTGATCTACGATCAGGAAGCGATTGAGGCTTGTGTTAAATTAAGTGATCGTTATATGACGGATCGTTTACTTCCAGACAAGGCAATTGACGTATTGGATGAAGTAGGTGCAAGAGTGCATTTGAAAAACATTTCTGTGCCAGAAGATATTGTAGAATTAGAAAAGCAAATCGAAGAAGTTAAGAACGAAAAGAATAGGGTGGTGAAAAGTCAACGTTTCGAAGAAGCTGCAAGCTTAAGAGATACGGAGAAAAAATTAGGTGAAGCCTTAGACAAAGCAAAATTAAATTGGGAAGAAGATAGTAAGAACAAAAGATTCCCAATCAATGAAGAGCATATTGCAGAAGTAATTAGTATGATGACTGGCATACCTGTAAAGCGTATGGTAGAAGCTGAAACGACTAAGTTACGTAAGATGGCCGAAGACATGCGTGGTCAAGTGATTGGTCAAGAGGATGCAATTGGTAAAGTAGTGAAAGCAATTCAAAGAAATAGAGTGGGATTAAAAGATCCTAAAAAACCAATTGGTACATTTATTTTCTTAGGTCCAACAGGCGTTGGTAAAACTGAATTAGCGCGTGCTTTAGCAAGAAACATGTTTGACTCAGAAGAATCTTTGATTCGTATTGACATGAGTGAGTACATGGAAAAATTTGCAGTCTCTCGTTTAATTGGTGCCCCTCCAGGCTATGTAGGTTATGAAGAGGGTGGACAATTAACAGAAAAAGTACGTCGTAAACCATACTGTGTCATCTTATTAGATGAAATTGAAAAAGCACATCCAGATATTTATAATATTTTATTACAAGTTTTAGATGATGGTATTTTGACGGATGGATTAGGTCGTAAAGTGGATTTCAAGAATACATTAATCATCATGACTTCTAATATTGGCGCACGTCAATTAAAAGAATTTGGTGATGGAGTTGGTTTTGCAACAGCAACAAGAATGGAGCAAACGGACGAGAACAATCGCTCTGTGATTGAAAAAGCATTAAAGCGTACCTTCTCACCAGAATTCTTGAATAGAATTGATGATGTGGTGGTATTTAATTCATTGACCAAAGACAATATCTATTTGATCATTGATATTATCATGAAGCATGTACTTGCTCGCTTAGTGAACCTTGGATTAAACTTAGTATTAACAAGCGAAGCCAAAGATTTTATAGCAGATAAAGGATATGATGTTCAATTTGGTGCAAGGCCTTTACACAGAGCCATTCAAAAATATATTGAAGACCCATTGGCAGAGGAGATTTTAAATCACTCAGTGAAAGAAGGGGATACTTTAGTTGGAGATATTGACAAGGAAAAAACAGGATTGACTTTTACTTTACAAAAAAAGGAAAAAGAAAAAGCACCTAAAGCACCTAAGGAACCAAAGCAAGATTAATCATTGTAAGATTTATAATAAAAAGCCCCGAGTTGAAAAATTCGGGGCTTTTTTAGGCTGATTTTTTATTTTAAACTAAAATCAAAATCTAATCACGGATAGAATAAACAATTTAAGATGGTGTACTCCAACGATAGGTTTTAATATCAAGACCTGCAAGGTCCATCATTCTTGCAACCACAGTCATGGCCACTTCCTCTAAGGTTTTTGGAATACTATAGAAGCTTGGTGTCGCTGGACAGATGATGCCTCCAGCAAGTGTCACTGTTTCCATGTTTCGTATATGAATTAAGTTATAAGGTGCTTCTCTTGCGACTAGAATTAATTTTCTACGTTCTTTTAATATCACATCAGCAGCACGGGTGGTTAAGTCATCACTAATCCCAGCAGCAATCCTGCCTAATGTACCCATGCTACAAGGCACGACAAACATAATATTGTATTGAGCAGACCCAGAAGCAAAAGGGGCGTTAAAATCCATTTTATGGTAAAAGTCAAATGGGTAATTTAAATAATCCTGATTACCCAATTCTGTCTCCCAAACAATCTTGGCATTATCACTCATGATAATCCCAACTGCTTCGTATTGAGCAGGTATTTGCTTTAAGCTATCTAGCAATGCTTTTGCGTAGAGTGCGCCACTGGCGCCTGTGATGGCAACGACGATTTTGTTTGGCATATTAATATAACAAAATTAGGGTTTAAAGGTTGACCAGCAAATAGATAAAAAATCCCCTCCAATTATGATCGGAGGGGATTACTTTATAGGGAAAGGTTTCATTAGATCTTATACATCTTCTCGTAGTATTCGTCTGCCATACGATTGCTATCGAATTGGAAACGAACATCCTTCATGCCATTTTGAGTAATTTGTCTCCAAGTATCTTTTTGCTCATAATACATGGGTACAATTTGTTGTTCTAAAATTTTGTACAATTCATTTAAATCGTACTCGTCTTGTGCTTCTGTGCTCATATTGGCATAGTCTGCCTTAGGTACCACAAAACCATTGTTACCATGGTTAATAAATTCTGGTATCCATCCATCATCGGTTGAGAAGTTCACAGAACCATTCATTGCAGCAGTCATACCACTTGTTCCAGATGCTTCTCTAGGCACTCTTGGATTGTTCAACCAAACATCAGAAGCTTGTTTCATACGCTTGCTTAATGCCAATTCATATCCAACTAAAACAGCCACATTCTTATAATTCTTGCTTAGGTTTACTAAGTGATTGAATTGAGAAATAGCTGGATGGTCTACTGGGTAAGGCTTTCCTGCAAATATAATTTGTACAGGGTGCTTCAAGTTAGCCAATAATTTTTCGAATCTTTCTAAATCCCATGATAAGAAATCGGCACGCTTATAGCCTGCAAATCTTCTTGCCCATACAATGGTTAACACATTTGGGTCAAATATTTTACCGGTCTGATCTGCTACAATTTCAAAAGCGCGCTTTTTTAAATACCATTTTCTGTCATCGAATCCAGTATCATCTCCAGCTTCTGCAAATTTATACAATTGCTTGTCTGCCCAATAACGCCAATTTTGTGCATTGGTAATATGGTCAATTGGGCATATACCTTCATATTTACCCCACATTTCACGACTTACGTGTCCGTGTAATTCGGATACGCCATTCGCTTTTCTTGCAAACCTAAGTGCAGCTAAAGAGTGGTTAAATTGATCATCATGAATGCCCGTCAATCTTCTCACCTCATCCAAACCTAAGCCACAGAAATATCCCATATTATGACATAAGTAAATATCGTGTTTCTCATTTCCTGCTTCTTCTGGGGTATGCGTAGTGAATACAAGTCGCTTTTTAACTTCGTCTAATGACTTGTATTTATTTAATAAATAAAATGCTGCAGAGAATCCATGTGCTTCATTTAAGTGATATACCTCTGGATTAAAATTTAATTCATCAATTAATTTTGCACCACCTACGCCTAATAAAATAAATTGTGCCACTTTGGTCGCTACGTTGGCATCATACAGTCTATGTGTAATTGTTTGAGAAACATAATCGTTCTCTGGCAAATCGGTACTTAATAAAAATAAAGGGGCACTACAAAAAATATTAGGTGCTAAATAAAATGCTTTTACCCAAACTGGATGGTCATGGATTAAAATTTGATATTTAATGCCAGTATCTTCTAAAAAGCTATACATCTTCTCCATAAAAGAAACCTGCAATGTTTGATCTTGGTTTCTTGCTTGATCATAGTAGCCATATTTCCATAGCATTCCTATACCGATCATATTTTGATTTAATTCAAAGGCGCTTCTTAAATGTGAACCTGCTAAAAATCCCAAGCCACCACTGTATATTTTTAAAGGCTGGTGGATCGCGAACTCCATAGAGAAATAAGCTGCTTTTTTGGAATACTTTTCATTAATAGGGTAAGGAACTTGGAAGTTTCTAAAAGACATGTTTTTGTTCTTTGGTTAATTTGACCCGCAATATATCCTATTTGCCTTTAAATTTAGTCCAAGGCAGGCCTAGTGTGAATAACAATCGTTTGCAATGGCAGAATGTGGATTATTTCTTAATCTTTGGCTTTCTTTTCTTATCGTAACTATCATTAAAATAACAGGTCATATTTCTGTGATTACCACAATTTCCATCTTCCTTTATTTTTATTACATTACCTGTGATAGTGAATTGAATGGTACAAGGGTCACCTTTCTCAGCATAAGTAGCTTGGTTTTTATTAAAATTCAATAAACCTTTAAGTTCACCAACACATGTGCCATCTTTCTTTTCAAAATGTAAGAAAAATTGGTATTTGTTGGCATTTCCAAAGTCTCTTAGTGCAATGAAGTTCTTTTTATCTCTAGCATAATCTCCACTAAAAGTATTTAGTGTTGGCAATGTGTCAATCGGATTTAAAATAGCTTTTTGTTCGGGCTTCACATTAGCGTCCATATAAATTAATCTGAATCCTTGTTCTGTATAAGCCCATCCTTTCTTTTCATTGGTCAATCCTAGCTCAGGATCTAATTTATTTTCTTCAACTAAAAATGTAGGTTCCTTATTGATCATTAATGTTTTCCCATAAAATTGCGAGCCCTTGTGTACAAGGTCAAACTGAGTCAAAATTTTATAACCTAAGAAAACATTTTTCTTACTAAAAGTGATCACAGATACTGTTTGATCCTTGGCATCTTTATGATTTAATAATAAATAATATTCTGTTTCTTTTTCGATTTTGCCAATTGGGAAGAGGGAAGCATTTTTTATTTCCTTAGGAACAATAGCATTGACTACTGAATCTGGTAAAAATTGCTCTAAAGCTTTTCTGCCAATTTCTAAAGTATCTGTAAAGGTTGTTAAATTGGTATCATTGATCCGAATGGGCAATTCAATATTTTTGAATACAGCATTAAAATCGTTTATTTTTAATGGGGTATTCCCAGAAAGATCTGTTTTTGTTTCAGCACACCCAATCAATGCCAATAAGATCAAAAGATTACTTAGATAGCGCATGGCACTCTATTTTTTGCTAAAATAGGCAACAAAATGCCTTTCACAAAGGGTTTATAGTTAAATTTACAATTCAATTATGTT